>NZ_CP098252.1:2100000-2285712 GCF_027116575.1 Oxalobacter aliiformigenes
AAATCGTAACTGATGCAAATTCATCTTGAGTCTCGTTTTTTCCTGATTGGATAAACTTACAGAATTTAAAATTTCAATTTGCCGGAATCCGCTTGCACCTGAAACCGGTCAATTCATTTAACACGGGCTCGAAAAATCAATGTCTTTCCACCCACCAAAGAGCAAAAACGGCGGACAGAAGAAACAATAAACTCGGAATGACAGCCGTCAAAAACGGCGGCCAAGTATTCAGCAATCCGATATGAGAGAACAAATTGTTGATCAGTATAAACGCTACACCGATCATGATCCCGGTAAAGATTTTCAGACTGACACCTCCCGACCGGAAATGGAGATAAGCAAATGGCAATGCCAGCGCCATCATGACAAAAACGGAAAAAGGGTAAATGATTTTTTTCCAGAACGCTATCTGATAACTCGTGGCATCCTGTTTGTTTTCAACCAGATGCCGATTGTAAACCGCCAGTTCATAAGCGGACATTTTATTAGCATCCACAGAAATCACGGAAAGAATATCCGGCGTGACATCGGATATCAAACGGACTGAATCATGCTTTTGTGTGACAAGAGCGGGTGCCGAATCCGGGAAGCGTTTGTTTTTCGACTGGCTTGCCGACTTGATTTGTGTTTCAACGACACCGTTCAGTTCCCATTCATGATTTCCCAGATAATTGCCTTTCACCGCAGTCAAGGTTCTGGCAAGTTCCAGATTCTGATCGAATTCATAGAGCTTTATCTGTTCAATCGTTCCGTCAGGTCTCATGGTTTTTATATTCATGAATCGGGACCCTGTGACAGCACCTTCCCTGCCTTTTTCACGAATGGTATCCTTGCTCCACATGCCGGTACGGAACTTGTCGGAAAGATTCCGTCCAATCAGATTGTTCCTGAAATCGGAGGCTATTCTGGATGTATACGGAGTCAACACTTCGCCTACCAGAAAAGTAAACAAGAGAAAGACCAGACCGACTTTTGCAAGCATCCAGCAGGCATCCCCCGTCGATAATGAAGAAACCCTCATAATCGTGAACTCGGAATTGGAGGCAAACAAAGCCATTGCATAAATGGTTCCGATCAATACGGCAAAAGGCATCAGCTCATATATATAGCCGGGAAATCCAAGCAGTATGTAAATAAATACATGATGCAGCTGATACCCGCCTCTTCCGACAGAAGACAGTTCGCCAATCAGATCGAAAAATGCGAATAATCCCAGAAAAGCGACCAGAATGAATGCAACCGATTTGATAATCTGGGATAAAAAGTAACGTTGCAGGATTTTCATGACCGGTTCCCCTTATCCCGCAAACGTTTGTGTTTCATGGCGGACAACAGGACATAAGGATGATATTTGCTGTTTACTCCCAGCCGCAGGGCAAAAAGCAGGAGGATAATCAGTGCAACAATCAGATGCAATGGCCACCACGCCAGACCGAAAGCCAGTTTGTTTTGGGAAACGTATGCCTGTATGAAACTGGACAAATTACTGTAAGTCATATAAAGCAAAACGGCAATGATCAGATTGAATGAGCGCCCTGCCCTGGGATTGACGAAACCCAGCGGTATAGCCAGCAACATCAACAGTACGGACATGAAAGGCAACCCGATGCGCCAGACCAATTCTCCCATTTTCTTGCTGTTCGCGTCAGTCAATAATTCCATCGTGGTCATTGACCGAGTGGATATATCGGATACTGTCACATCACCCTTTGGCGCAATATAAGCCGTGTATTTCTCGAATTCCATAATCCGGAAATCGGACTGATCCGGAGTTTCCTGATAACGCATCCCGTCTTCCAATACGACAAATTTTTCCCCTTTATCGTTGGTTTCAACTGTCCCGTTTTGAGAAACCACTGTTGTGATTTCCCCGTTTTTTGTTGAATTGATAAAAACATTTTTCACTTTCCCCAGATCATCGGACATCTTCTCGACAAAAAACACACGCTGTGCTGCCGCAGATTCCTGAAATTTTCCCGGAGAGATTCTGGCGATGTCTTCACGTTTTTCGAAACGTTCCCTGAATTCGGCACTTTGACGGTAAGCCCAGGGAGTTACAAAAAATCCCAGCAACGTCACCAGAACAACGATAGGGATGGCAAATTCCATCACCGGACGCAACCATCTTGTCAGACTTAACCCGGAAGCGAACCAGACAACCATTTCAGAATCCTGATAACTTCTCGTCACGACTAGCAGGACAGAGACAAATCCCGTCAGAATCAGTATGATCGGCATATAATTCAACGATGTAAAACCAATCAGTGCCATGACATCTTCCGACGCAACTCTTCCTTTTGCAGCCTGTCCCAGTATGCGGATCAACATCATCGTGATGGTAATCGTGAACAGCGTCAAAAATACGCCTGCTGCCGTAGAAAACAGTTCACGTTTAAGCGCACGTTGAAAAATCATGAGAAGTTATAATGGTACATGGAGGATTAAAAAATGGACTTTAGCATAAAATCAGCTGACAAAAAAAACTCTCTGAATACGATTAAAACAGACTGTATTGTCATCGGTATCTATGAAAACGGCAAACCGACCGATGAGGCGATCGAGCTCGATGCAAATGGCATTGTCACACAAGCACTTGACAGCGGCGACATCAGTGGCAAAGCCGGTTCCGTCTTGCTGGTCGGTTCCCCTGCAGGCCTTTCGGCAAAAAGACTGCTCCTGCTTGGACTCGGAAAAAAACCCATTGGAGAAAAAGACTTCAGACAAGCAATTGATACCGCGATCAAAACACTAAAACCACTGAATATCGGCGACGTGTTGATTGCCCTGCCGTTCAATACTCTTTCAAACCGTGATCTTTCATGGTCAATTTATTGCATCCTGTCGGAATTTCATTCCCAGTTATATCGCAGTGACGCTTTAAAAAATCAAAAAGAACCTTCCACTAAAATCCAGAAGGTATCATTTTACATTCCTTCAGAAGACATGACCATTGCAAGAGAAGCATTGCGCCATGCAAAGGCTATAACAGACGGAATGACTCTCGCACAGGATCTCGGCAATCTGCCCGCAAATATCTGCACTCCGACCTATCTGGCCAAGCAGGCAAAAACTCTGGCACAGACCTATAAATTCGGAACCGAGATTCTGGACAGAAAACAAATTGAATCGCTGAAAATGGGATGTTTTCTTTCCGTTGCCAAAGGAAGTGATGAGCCCCCCAAATTCATCGTTCTGAAACACATGAAGGGAAAATCAAAAGAAGCTCCCGTCATTCTTGTCGGAAAAGGAATTACATTCGATTCAGGCGGCATTTCTCTCAAACCCGGTGCAAGTATGGATGAAATGAAGTTTGATATGTGTGGTGCCGCTTCTGTCCTGGGAACCTTCAAGGCCATTGGTGAACTTGATCTGAAACAGAACATCATCGGTATTATCCCCGCCTGTGAAAACCTTCCTTCCGGCCATGCAAACAAACCCGGAGATATTGTGACCTCCATGTCCGGACAGACCGTTGAAATCCTGAATACGGATGCCGAAGGCCGCCTTATTCTCTGCGATGCCCTGACCTATGCAGAAAAATTCAATCCGGCTGTTGTTATCGACATCGCAACGCTTACGGGTGCCTGCATCGTTGCACTCGGACACATCAACAGCGGCTTGTTCACAAGACTGGATGAACAGCATGACAAGCTCGCCGGCGATTTGATTGCCGCGGCAAAAAGTTCCAATGATCCTGTGTGGCGCATGCCCATTCAAGATGCCTATCAGGACCAGCTGAAATCGAATTTTGCAGATATGGCCAACATTGGCGGCCAACCGGCAGGTTGTGTCACTGCCGCCTGTTTTCTGGAAAGATTTACACGGAAATTCGTCTGGGCACATCTGGATATTGCAGGCACAGCCTGGAAAAGCGGCCCGTCCAAAGGTGCAACAGGCCGACCGGTTCCCCTGTTGTGCACTTACCTCATCCAGCGTGAAAACCATTAAAAAATATGGCTTTAGGTTTTCCGACCTAAAGCCATATTCTGCCTGTCGATTAACCGGTTCCCGTACCTTCCTGCACGACTGACAGAAAGGAATCCGCCCTGATTCGCATTTGTCAGTTGTCTCAATTCACCACTATTGCATGGAAGTTTCTTCCGTTACCGTTTTGGTTTTTCTGACCGTTTTCTTTTTTCCTTTCCTGGTCTTATTGGCCTTTTGCTTGACTGGCTGAGAGGATGTCGATTCCTGCATCTGGATTTCCCTTGCCTGCTTCAAAACAGCCTGTGCAGCTGCCGGATCTGTTGTTTCAACGATATCGGAAGGAGGGTAATAATTGGCAGCCAATGCCATCCCTCCTATAGCCGATAACAGAACAAACAAAACGGAATGAGATATTTTCTTCATCATGAGCTCCAAAAAGTTTAATACACATTATTTGTGTCTGCTTGCAACACAATAAACCCAGAATAAGAAAACAACTCACGTCATCCCTTGATACGCCGCAAGAAAAACGCAACAAGATTCTTACAGCCCCCTAAACTGCGCACAAGTCTTGAACACATCCAGTGATGGTGTGACATTTTTCTGACGACACCATTTTGCCGTCAGTTTCAACAATTCCTTGATATCCCGACCGGATACGCCCCTGAAGTTGTCAACCAGACTGTCAACCAGATCCTCCGACAACTGAAACTGGAACTGATTGGCCAGAACATTCCAAATCCGTTTGGCATCCTCGGCTTTCGGCACTGAATAGCGGATAGTAGCTATACAACGGGATGCAATCGCATCATCCACATCATCGACACGGTTGGTTGTCAGAAAAAGCAACCCGTGAAAATATTCTAGCGTGCGCAAAAAAGACGCAACAACCGCATTATGATCGATTTCATTTCCACGCCGGCGAATATATACATCGGCTTCATCGATCAACATGACAGCACCCCAACGCTGGGCACGCTTTAAAACTTTTTCAAGATTTTTTTCGACATTTTCCGAAGAAACCCCCAACTGCCCGGAATGAACCCGATACAAAGGCCTGCCGACCACTTCCGAATAGACTTCTGCTGTCAACGTCTTGCCCAACCCAGGTGCACCTTTACACAATATCGTTGTTCCTCCCGACTTGCCTGCGACAATATCATCCATGAGAATATCCATGTCCTGCGTCAGGATATCAATCAGATCACGGTGTTCTTCCGGCAGGATCAATTTTTCCCTGAGACTGGAATCATACTGATAATCGGTTAGATTATCGACATGGATCCACATGTTCGTATGGGTTTCAAGATTGAAGCACAATATATGTGGATGAACGGGTATTTCATTGAAATTCAGTCCAAAACTTTCCCAGAACGGAGAATTGATTTTGGTAAAAAACTTTCTGTGAAGAAGCCCTTCATCATTGATAACCCTGCAAGGATTTTCAAAAACAACCCGTTCAGGATAGTGGGTCCTTTCATCCATATCCACTTCCATCCCGCTTCCTGTCGCCCAGAACTGACTGTTCATTTTAGGCAGGATGTCAGTAAAAACCTCCATGGCTTTAAGGTAACCGGCCTTTAAAGCAGGCGTCTCCTTCATGAACCCTTTCATTGCCAAAACATCGGCTATTTTTTTGAACTGCACATCTTCAGCAAAGAAATAAATGACTTTCGACGCAGGTCTGACAAGGTCATCCCGACGGGTCGGAATACTGTTCGCCGTCAAATACACCGCTACACACGGCGGTGCATTCGAAGCTTCCTGATAAGCTACGTCGGTCACAAGCCAGGGAACATGTTCCCCCTCGTCACCAAGTGTATAAAGCCAGCCGTCAATGGCATCCTGTTTAATATATTCACCCAATGCCTGGGCAAGCACGACCAGATCGTATATTTCAATATTTGCGGGATCTTTCGAGGCGGCTCTTAATCCTGCAATTGTCCCTGCCATGGCACGATGCCCCCCCTGCGTCAGTTTTTCCTGTACCCAGTCTTTTGCTATTTCATCCAGTTCATTGTAAGAAATGGTTATCTCGTCATCGCCTCTCAAAAGAAGATAGGCAGGAATATTCTTGGCCCAGTCCGCATGCGCAAAACTTTCTTTGGCCTCCTTCGCAATTGCAGCAGAAATGGTTATCAAAATACCACGTGAAGATTCTTCATAATTCATTCAAGCACTCCCGTGTTGAGGGCAAGTTGGACACAAATCAGGAACATCCGCTTTCCACATAAAAGTACATTTTAGCAAGACTTTTTGCTCATCCCCTTTTTTTTGTGAAATAGATACAGATTCTTAATAGGGTCAAACAAAGTCAGCCAGTGAAAATTCGCACGGAAATATTGACTGCAGGAATTATAAATTAAAAGAATGATATTCGCGTCGCTATATTTTGTTCTCGGTCAAACGGGAACTCCATGTCCTTGCTCACACTCTAATTACAGCTGCCACTTCAAACATAGGGAGAAATCAAATGAAAAAAATGATGTCTTTTATATTATTGATCGCTTTCGGTTTGGGCATTTCAGTTGCTCATGCACAGAATTACAATAGTGCACCGGAAGTTGCATCCACACTTTGGGCAATCAATAAAGCCGAGATTGAAACAAGCAAAATGGCAAAAGATAAAACGATCAGTCAGCCAATTCTCCAGTTCTCAACAAAAATGTTCACTGAACATCAAAATGCCCAGAAAGAACTTGAAAAAATCCTGAAAGAAAATAATATCAGCAAGATCTCCAGCGCTGATGCAAGAACATTTCGTAGCGAGGCCCGCAAAGCCATGCGTACAATGAAAAAACTCCAGGGGATCGCATTTGACAGAACCTATATGGACTATCAGATAAGTTCTCATAAAAAAGCTCTCGAAATAATCAATGGCTACATTCTTCCTCGTGTACAAAACCCGGCGCTGAAAAAACTATACACTTCAAATGAAGCAGAATATTGAAAATCATTTGCAGGAAGCCACCAGTATACGCGGTTCCATGTAACGACTCATGTGATTGAAAAAACATTTCATTGCGAGATTGATTATGTTGAATTCACCGGATCCTCAAACCAAGGAAGATCTGAAACAGAAAATGGAATCGGTTTCTGAACAGATCGATATTTCCAAAAACGACTTTATGTCCGCAACCGGCAACATCAAGGAGAACCTGAACAATGAAACTGAAAGATTCCAGGAAGATCTGAAAGACCTAAAAGATCGAGTCATTGATTTATCCAGCAAAGGGATAAATGTAGCCAGACAAACGATCTCAACAAACCTTGAAACAGCAAAAGGCAAGGCCAGTCAACTCAAACACTGTGCACTTGAAAAAGCCGGAAAAAGTATTCAATTTACAGGCAATTATATAAGAGAAAAACCATATCAATCAGTTGGAATTGCCGCCGGTATCGGTTTCCTGCTCGGAAAAATCATGTCGCGAAAATAACAACTGTCAAGAGAGGTGCTTCCGTGATCGACAAATTGAAAAACATGAGAACTATCGGAAGGTATATCCAGCAAAGGATGATGGATTATCTGAGACTTCTGTTAATTGATTTGAAAATCCAGAAGCAACTCTTCATCAACAGAATGGTTTGTCTGGCCATAATTTTCGTTTTTCTATTTCTTTCGTTAATTTTTCTGGGTATTGCCATTATACTTTCCTTTATCAATACCCCATACCTTATTATAGCTGCCTGGTGTGTTTTCCTCGCTCATGTTCTGGTTCTTCTTATCAGTCTGCTTATATATATACGGTACCGTTCATCCACCCCTTTGTTCTGCGATATTGAAAAAGAATTGAAACAGGACATCGATATGATGAAAGAATTTTTATGAAAACACTGATTTATCTTGAAAATGAGAAGAAAGTGCTCATCCAGAGCCTAAGAATCAGCAGAATTACATGGAAAAATGAATATCTGAAGGAAAGATCTGCTCATTTACGATACGAAAATTATATGAATAGTTTCTTTCCTCGAAGCATCATCTTCAGATCCGTAATGAAATACCATTCATGGATTACATTGTTGATTTCATATTTTCTGTGGAAGAAAAACTTTTTTTCTTATCTGCTGAAAAAAGTATTTCGACAATAAACTTCTGAATAACTTGATGAAAGAATCACTACGATTTTCATGAGAAATTTTTAATTATCATGGAGGAACCAAATGAGTTATCTGGTAAACGATGTCTATGGTATGTACAAGTGCGATTCTCCCGATGGAATCTGTTTTATGGGTGTCAAAACAATTATCGGCGAGGAAGTTATCGGAAAAAATGGCAAAAAACTGGGTAATATTGAGGAACTGATGATCGATATGCGAACACAACATGTCGCATATGCTCTCATGACATTCGGTGGTTTTCTGGGTATGGGAGAACGCCTCTTCGCTGTTCCCTTCCGGGCCTTTCACAACGACGGTATCAAGGGTCATTTATTCCTTGATGTCGATGAAAATTCCATCAACAATGCACCTTATATCGAAAAAGACAATTGGCCTGACATGGCGGACAAAAACTGGATTCGTGAAATCCACGCCTTTTATGGAGTCGAACCTTATCAGGTTGGCATGTAAATTTTCCAGGAGGATCTTATGAAACTTTCCCCAAAAATCTCTGCCTTTTTCATGGCATTATTTCTTGTGAGTCTGGTTGGATGCGCTTCCACCCAGCAACATCAAAGTGCCTCGGAATATATTGACGATGCTGTAATCACGACCAAAGTCAAAGCTGCCTTATTTAATGATCCAGACCTAAGTGCAGCCGAAATCAACGTCGAAACTTACAATGGAGAGGTTCAACTGAGTGGTTTCGTCTCTACACAAAGCCAGATTAATCAGGCTGTACAAGTCGCCAAGAAAGTGGAAGGCGTAAGAAAAGTCAAAAACAGCCTCTTGGTAAAATAGATAATATCCGGCCAGCAAGCTGGCCGGAAAAATTCCGGTTTACGCTTTTCTTTCAAACTCAATAAAGGAATACGGAATCGATGCATCGAATTCTCTTTTTGTTTTTTCGACAAACTGATCACTCGACAACACAGGATAAGTCGTTTCACCTTCAAAAACAGCATGAACGACGGTCAAATAAACCTTGTCAGTAAACGGCAAAGTCTGGGCAAACAACTCTCCTCCCCCACCGATTACAATATCTTCCAATCCCAGTTCACCGGCCAGTTTGATAGCTTCTTCAATGCTATGAACGACGTAGGCTCCGGCAACATCATAATCTTTCTGTCGTGAAACGATAATAGTCGTCCTGTCCGGTAAAACTCTCCCAATTGATTCGTGGGTTTTTCTCCCCAGAATTAATGCCTTGCCAACAGTGAGTCTCTTGAAAATTTTTTGTTCACCCGGAATATGCCAAGGCATTTGCCCATCTTTCCCTATTACCCTGTTTTCTGACATGGCAACGACATGAGATATAACCATTCAGTACTTCCTTTTTAAACTCGGACAAGATTGCTGCTAAAGTTTGATTTTCAGACGTGTCAAAGTTGAATTCAACAGATCATTATCAGGATCTTTCTTTTTGACTTTACTGAAAAGCGACAAAGCCTCTTGCCGATTTCCTTTTGTCCACAACACCTCGGCAAGATGAATTGCTATCTCATTGTCCGATCGCAATTTGTAGGCATGACGCAAATTCTGTTCAGCTAAATCAAGATCACCCTGTCTGAAAAAAACCCAACCAAGACTATCTATAATATAAGGGTCATCGGGTGCCAGTTTTATTGCCTTATCGATCAGTATAAATGCTTCATCCAGTCGAAGATTACGATCTGCCAATGAATACCCCAAAGCGTTATAAGCTTGCTGATAATTTGGATCGATTTCAATGATCCGTTTCAATGATTCTTCCATGAGCCCATACTTCCCCAGATTCTCTGCAGCCAAAGCATAGTCGTACAGAATATTGGTATTCTGCGGAAATTGCGCAACTCCCGACTTGAGAACATTGAAAGCATCTTTTGTTCTTTTGACTTCTTTCAGAATTTGTGCCTCAGTCAGCAACAATTTTTCCCGTTCATAAGGATTTTCATTCGCCAAATCCGTAATGATTTTCCTTGCCCTGTTGACATTTCCTTTTTTTGCATAAATCTGAGCTTTCCTGATCTCCATACCCAATGCAACCTCATCATCCTCATCCGGGTTTATTCGGGAAAGCCACTGAAGTGATTCATCATATCGATGCTGTTCTTCCGCTATCTGGGACAGCAAAAACAGAACCTGTATTGATTCCTGACGATTCTCCGTGGACTGAGCAGAAGATGTTCCAAGATACCTTTCCAAATATTTTTCTGCCGAAATATAGTCATTTTCCTGAATGGACAATAATCCAAGCGAATAGAGCGCCATCAAATCCTGAGGATCGGAATCCAGCAATATCTCGAATTCCTGTCTTGCGTTTTCATACTTCTTTTGTCCCAGCAACAAACGGGCAAGTGAAATTCTTACTTCGCGTGACTCCGGATATTTCAGCAAAAATGCAGAAAGGATATCAATGGCCTCACTGATATTGGAAGAAACTTGTGCATACGTCAACACAGCCATCTCGGAATCCGGTTTTAAAACAAGTGCTTTTTGAGCTTCATCTCTGGCTCTGCTTCGATCGTTTTTCATCAAGGCGGATACTGCCAGCGATAGATGTGCTTCAGGTGTATCCTGATACGGTGCCGCGACTTCTTCCATTATCGCAAAAGCATCCGTTTTGTTCTTGGTTCCTGCAAGAAGCTGCTGAAGCTGATAAAACAGCGCTACCCGTTTCTCTGGTGTTGCCGCAGCCAGTCTGGAAGAAAAATAATCTTTGACCTCATCCAGTCTGTTGTCCAGCACCAGAAATCCCAGCAAATACTTCTCAGCTTCTTCAGATTGCGCGGCCAATTTGTGCCAAAGGCGTACCGCTTGCAAAGCATCTTTTACATTTCTATTTTTGACAGCGATCTCAGCCGCTCTTCTGGCAAGGCGAGGATCCGCAGTTTCTTTTGCAGCATCCAACATGGTCTCATAAGCATACACATCAAGACCACGCTGTTCTGCAATATCTGCACTCAATATTTGATAAAGCAAATCATTCGTCAGCGACCTGGGCGGCAACATTTCTTGTGTCGAAATTGAAACAGACGACGATTTTGTCAACAAATCAACTTCGCTCCTTTCATGATCAGTAGAACGGTCGCTTTTAGGCAAGTCGGGTCGAGAATCCTGCTTTTTTGCTGGTATTTCAGATTCATTTGCTGAATCCGCTTGCGATGGACCAGTCAAGACAAACAAAAAGCCCAACATCATAGCGGAAATGCCCTGTAATAACTTTTTCTTCCGAATATTAGTAATCATATCAGTCCGTGCAAAAGCATTTTCTCAATGCGTATCATTTTACCTGTCAGCCGCTCTAAATATCCTACCTTCAGCAATTATCTTGCCGCTATCAACCATACTGATATTTTTTTATGCAACTCATTAAAAAAATAATACTCAAATTTAAAAAATAGGGTATAATGTATTCTTTCGCGGCTGTAGCTCAGCTGGATAGAGTACTTGGCTACGAACCAAGGGGTCGTGGGTTCGATTCCTGCCAGCCGCGCCATTTTCGAACGGGCCAGTTATTTTTAACTGGCCCGTTTTTTATTCCGATCATCCCTCATCGTGCCGTTACCTTACGCTGCTCTTTGGTCATTCGTAAAATCTTCTGTCCTCGAATACAGCAAAAGTCAAATGAGCATATGTGCCGACGTGTTGACAGCAGACGGAATAGTGACCCTCAATATTTTCGGAAATGAATCAAACCGCTCCAAAAGCATTGAAGCATTGCAAGCCTGCTTCGACTCAGTAGCCTGGTTACCTGAAGTCGACGGTGGCAATGTCATTGTGATCGCTTTCAAGGAATCGCCCAGTATCGGTTTCGAAGATCTGTACCGTCGTGCACAAACAATCAGAAAAAAAACGAAACTGAAATCGGAGAGATGGGTGGAGGGTTTGTACGAATGGATGCGAGGAAGCTGAAGGAGAGGAGTGAAGAGAAAGGGAATCGAGAAAGAAATAAAAAAGCCCCTGAATTTTCAGGGGCTTTCAGGATAATTGCCTGACGATAACCTACTTTCACACTGGTTTCAGCACTATCATCGGCGCGATATCGTTTCACGGTCCTGTTCGGGATGGGAAGGGGTGGTTCCAATTCGCTATGGTCATCAGGCATAACTTGTCGGCCGGCCGTCATCAACGTCCAGCCCAATCTGGAATCAAGCAAGAATCTTAAGGCAGATCATGTCTTTTGACAACTTCTTTTCCATAACCTGTCAAGGTTATAGAGACAAGCCTCACGAGCAATTAGTACTGGTTAGCTTAACGCATTGCTGCGCTTCCACACCCAGCCTATCAACGTCCTGGTCTCGAACGACTCTTCAGGGAGATCTAGTCTCCGGGAAGTCTTATCTTGAGGCAAGTTTCCCGCTTAGATGCTTTCAGCGGTTATCTTTCCCGAACTTAGCTACCCGGCAATGCCACTGGCGTGACAACCGGTACACCAGAGGTTCGTCCACTCCGGTCCTCTCGTACTAGGAGCAGCCCCTCTCAAACTTCCAACGCCCACGGCAGATAGGGACCAAACTGTCTCACGACGTTTTAAACCCAGCTCACGTACCACTTTAAATGGCGAACAGCCATACCCTTGGGACCGACTACAGCCCCAGGATGTGATGAGCCGACAATCCGTGTTTTTTACCCAATGATTCTATTGGATAGAAACCGCCATCCACGTTAAAAATATACCGCGACTCTTCCAGTGACTGTTTCCAACATGCATCATCAACCTAATATCCCATTATTTCTGCAAGAACCAGTGGTAACGATACGGTATTGAAAATTCTCATGTTTTGGTTTTCCACAGAATATTTGTCAACCAAACTCCTAGCTCGCTGCATCAGCATTTTGTCCTCTGACCACATAACTAACGGAATTTCATACTGCCGTTTGTCCAAGTTCGGCATTCCATGCCCTTTATTGACAATTTCACCATGATCAGGAACATAAACAAACAATGTATTCCTGTTACTATTGTCAACCTGCGTCAACAACTCCAGAAATTTGTCCGTGTTCGCAATGGTTGCATCATAATGGCGATATTCTGGCAATGAATTAGCTGCCCACTCAAAATCGGCCTGATTATGGCCGTATTTGCATCCGAGATGACTGCCCCTCAAATGAAGAACAAAAAACTGCTTTGCACTTTTATGCAGAAAATCTGAAAACGGTTCAAACAAAGTATCATCAAATTGACCCGGAATAAAAGAAACGATATCTGCCTGCAAAGCAATCACCCTGACCAAAGTATCATGAAGCCCGACTCCTGCTTGCTTGGATAACCATACTGTCTGGTATCCAGCATTTTTGGCAAATTCCAGAAGGCTGGCCTTTTTTACAAAAGGTTCAATCTGTCTGGCTGTAGCCAGACTGAATATCCTGATAACCACTTCTCTGGTGATCGGTGCTGGTGAAATTGCATTGAAAACAGCAGTTTTGTCCTTGTCTTTCTGCATTTTCATCATGAAATCATCTGTCGGATGTGCATATCCGTAAATACCATGATGCCCTTTATTATCGCTTTCTCCCAATATAACAACTATTCTTTGCGGTGCTTTTTTCACTGATTGGGAAACGAGTTATCTCATCAGGCAGTTCCCTTTTCTTTTCCAGTGCCTCATCTACTTTGGATTGTGCCGCATAATATCCGGCAATCATTGCCGGTTCTTTTGTTACCAAATATGTACGATATTTCAATCCCATTATCTCGACAGGATACTGTCTGAATTCATATGCTTCTCTTATCGGCAAATTCAACCATGACGGTACAGCCACTTTCAGCATCGGAAACAGCAGAAGTATAATCAGCACGACTATGCCAACGGGTCCTGTTTTTGATGTATTTCGCGTCAATCCGAAAAGGACTGTAAAAATGCCGGCAAACAGTAACCAAGGTACAATTCCCGCATGAAACAGAAATTCCTTGGCTTCTACGTAATGCGTTTCCAGTACAGAAGCCATCATTCCATCATGTAAAACACCTCCATACATATAAATACATGAGACATTGAGCGCCGCAACAAATGAGACATATAAAAGAGCAGGTATCCTTAATGGATAAGCCAAACGTACAAGCAAAAATATAGTTATTGTATTGGCAACTGAACGGGATAATGTACGAGAGAAAGCTTTAGGCAGATAAAAATAAAAAAAAACAAGAGACCAGCAGTAACAAAAATATTGTCTGTAAATCGAAGAAATTTTTTACTCGATCTTTCCAATCATTGAATTGAACCTTAAATTTCATAGATGCTATATCCAATAGATTCTATTCCTGAAAAATTCTGATGAAGTGTTCCTGCAATAAACAGAAAAAACGATAGACCACAGCGTTTGAACCGTTCTGAGAACAAAAACTCCTTATCAACACTATTTGTAAACAGAATCTTTGTTCTTTCGATTCTCCCCTCTTCTTTCCTGCGCCCTCTAAAAAGTATTAATGGATGGCATGTATTTGTAGATCGTTGTTTTTATCGTGTTTTTTCTTCCCGCTTTTTCGGAATGCCGGTGATGCTCATGGCGGGAGGCCGCCAGGACGTTTCTGTTTTTCCCTGATTTTTGATAGACTTGGCGGTACTTTCTGCTGTATCGGCGGACAAGGTCAGGATCCGTTAATACTTTTTAGCGGATGCTTCTTTTTCCGATTTTTTTTGACTAGGTGACGATTATTTGAGGAAATAACGGTTTGCTTGGTATTCTTTGACCAGATTTTGTAGAAAAATATCTGCTGATACAACGCATAGATAGAAAAGATAAGTTGTCAGATCATTTTTTACGACTTAACCGATTTCACCGGTTATAAGAGATTTTGTTCTATTCCATAGACGACAAAATTTTTCTCAAAGACAATCCGACATTCCTTTTCCTGACGACAGACTAACAGTAACGGCCGTCAATGATAGGATTTCCGGTAGGTGGTTCGGACAGGTTTAGTGGAAACCATCAGCTTCATGATATCGGCCAGTTTTTAAGGATCTGGCAAAAAATATCAGGATATTTTCATAGTCAAGAAAAACAGGAAATTGCTCTCCATGCTGATCATGGCTGGCGCCAGCGAATGAGGTTCAAAAGCGACGACCACAGACCAGTGCTCGGGATGGGCAAATCTTGTACGAATATATCGTTCGGCCTGTTTTTATGGTTTGTTCTGATACCGTTTTTCTCTATTTTTCAGGCAATTTCAGGAATGAAAAGATTTGATTCACCAGCCCAGAAATGTTGACAAAATATTTATGAGACAAAATCTCTTTAAAAACGATATGTTATAAGCGAAAAAACAACGTGTTGCCTCTGCCCGTTTTTGGGAAGACAAGAAATTCTTTCAACTCTACTCGTGAAAAGACCATTTCACAAAAAAGACAACAAGTTGGCAAAAATAGCCATATTTACGCAAAAAGTGTTTTAAATGCCTGAAAATACTCCGGAAACGTTTTTGCAACACACTTTGGATCATTAATACGGATTTTCGCCCCTTGTTTGTTGGAACTCGACAAACAGGCCAGAGAGAAACACATGGCTATACGATGATCATCATATGTATCGATTGTCGCATCTGAAATTCGTGTAGCGGGAATAACTTTCAGCCAGTCATCTCCCGTTTCCACATCAACACCCAGCTTTGTCAATTCTGTTGCCATCGCGACTATCCTGTCAGTTTCCTTGACCCGCCAACTGCCGATATTACGCAGTACACTCGGGCCATCTGCATACACAGCCAGCATGGCCACTGTCATCGCTGCATCCGGAATGAGATTGAAATCATCGTCAATACATTTCAACGGGCCATTCGATACGACTTCAATGAAATTATCTCCATAAACCACCTTGGCTCCCATCTGCTGGAGTATATCGCAAAACCGGACGTCGCCCTGAATGCTGTTCTTCCCTATCCCCTCGACTTTGACCGGGCCACCAGCAATCGCGGCAGCAGCTAAAAAATAGGAAGCGGACGACGCATCTCCTTCTACATGCAAAACTCCCGGGCTTTTATAAGTTTGCCCTTTTTTCAGAGTAAAAGCGTTCCAGCCATCCTGTTCAATTTCCACTCCAAACGAACGCATCAAATTGAGCGTAATTTCAATATATGGTTTTGAAATCAGCTCACCGATAACATGAATGGTCACATCCTGTGTTCTTGCCATTAATGGGGAAGCCATCAGCAATGCTGTCAGAAATTGACTGGAAACATTGCCGCGTACTTTGAGATTGTGAGACCTTATATGGCCTTCATGAATCCGGATAGGTGGATACCCTGGATTTTCGACATATTCGATATTGGCACCGGATTCATTGAGTGCGTCGACCAAATCGCCAATTGGTCGCTCATGCATACGTTTGATTCCATGCAACAGAAAATCACCACCTAAAACTGCCAGTGCGGCTGCCAGCGGCCGTATGGCTGTTCCCGCATTTCCCAAGAACAGATCCGCTTTCCGTACCGGTAATTCCCCTTTTGTCCCTGTGACGATATATTCATTGTCGAAACCGGTCCGGCTCCAGTCAACACCGAGTTTTTCCAGTGCCTGAAGCATGACCATCGTATCATCGGATGCAAGAAGATCCTTGATGACTGTCTGGCCTTCGGCAAGTGCCGATAGCAGCAACGTCCTGTTTGATATGCTTTTCGAGCCGGGAAGACGTACTGTCCCGGAAACGTGTCCGACAGGTAAAAGGTCAATATGTTTTGGATAATGGTGCATGGGACGATTTTTACTTTTTCGATTCGGAATTTTCAATCGTATTCAGCCAGTTCATTCTGGCTCTCTGGGCATTGGCATAGATTTTCTCCAGTTCAGGCCCATCCGCTTTTTCCACCAGATCGCGCATATTTTTCAATTCCTCCAGATAAGCATCCATTTCGGTCAAAAGATGGGCACGATTGGCCAGGGTGATATCCCGCCACATTTCAGGGGAAGAACTGGCAATTCTTGTAAAATCCCGGAATCCGCTGGCGGCATACTGGAAAAAGAGATCTGATTTGGCATGATTGGCAACATAATCCACAAGCCCGTAAGCCAGCAAATGCGGCATATGGCTGACTGTCGCAAAAACACTGTCATGATCATCTGGCGACAGATAATGAATAATGGAACCACATTGCTCCCACAAGCCCGCGATCTTCTCAATATCATCTTTACGGTTTTCGGAGAGCGCGGTAATGACCGTCTTCTTTCCGGCAAACAAATCATCTATCGCTGCATCGGGACCATTCATTTCTCGTCCGGCAATCGGATGAGCCGGAACAAAACGATCAATCTTTTCAGCAAGCACTTCGCGTGCCACGGCAATAACATCCGTCTTGGTACTGCCCGTATCTGTCACAACCATTTCGGCAGACAGATACGGCATAACCATTTTGAGAACATTTCCCGTCTGGGCAACCGGCACCGACAACACCAGCAAATCGGCCCCCTGGAATGTTTCGTCCATTGGCGAACCTGCATCATCAACGATACCAAGAGCATACGCCCTGGACAGAATTTCCCGATTTCTCTCCAATCCTACGATACGGCCTTTGTAACCGTTTTTCCGTAGTGCCAATGCAAGCGATCCGCCAATCAGCCCGACGCCGCAAATTACAATTTTCTTGAATGGAACCACGAGCTTATGCCAATATTTCTTTCAACGCTCTGACAAACGCCTGATTTTCTTCAGGCAACCCGATTGAAATACGCAACCATTTCGGCAAGCCATAAGCATTGACAGGGCGAACGATGATACCTTTTTTCAACAATTCCAGATTGATACGCGAACCCGCTCCATCGTCTTCCCCGACTTTGACCAGAACGAAATTCCCGTGCGAAGGAACATATTCCAAACCCATTTCACGGAATGATCCCGTCAGGAAACGATAACCATCCGCATTGATCTGTGCACTTTTTTCCAGAAAATCCTTATCGTTCAAAGCGGCAACAGCAGCAGCCTGAGCCAGGGTATTGACATTAAACGGCTGCCTTATCCGATTCAGAAGATCCGTCAGCTCAGGTTGGGCAAGTCCGAATCCGACACGCAAGCCGGCAAGACCATAAGCTTTTGAAAAAGTACGGGATACCAGAAGATTGGGGTATTTTTTTACCCATTCGACAGAATCATACTGAATGGCTGAATCCAGATATTCGTTATAAGCTTCATCAATGACAACGACAATATTCGAAGGAACCTTTGCCAAAAAGGCATCAATATCATCAGGATTCAGGAAAGTTCCGGTCGGATTATTCGGATTGGCAATGAAAATCAGCCGTGTATCTTCCGTAATGGCATTCAACATCGCCGGCAAATCATGACCGAAATTGACCGAAGGAACCTGAATGCCTTTTGCACCAATTGCCTTGGCGACAAGCGCATAGACGAGAAACGAATATTCCGAGAAAATAATGGACTGTCCTTTCTGGACAAATGTCCGCCCCGCAAGATCAATGATATCGTTGCTCCCGTTTCCCAATGTAATCCAGTCCTGCGGAACGGAATACCGCTCGGAAATGACCTTCTTCAACTCAAATCCGTTTGCATCGGGATAACGTCCCGTATCCTTCAGAGCATTCTGAACAGCCTGTTTGGCCGATTCAGGCATCCCCAGCGGATTTTCATTTGATGCCAGCTTGATAATTTTTTCTGGATCAATCCCGAATTCACGGGCAACTTCGGAAATAGGCTTGCCGGCCTGGTAAGGTGCAATAGCACGGATATAATCTGGAGCGAACTGATTAGACATGATAATTCCAGTAATACGAATTAAATAGGATAAGAGCCCAATACTTTGAAATAGACCACTCTGTCTTTCAGTTCAGACAGAGCCTTTTCGATTTTTTCTTCCCTGACATGACCGTCTATATCCACGAAAAAATAGTATTCCCAGTTACCGGTCTTTGCCGGCCGGGATTCCAGTCTCGTCATTGAAACGCCATACTTTTCAAGTGGCTCAAGCATTTTATACACTGCACCGGCCTTGTTCTGGACCGATAAAAGCAATGACGTCTGATCTTTTCCGGTCGGTTCGGTTTCTTTTCTTCCGACAACCGCAAAGCGAGTCCTGTTCTGCGATTCATCCTGAATATGAGCGCTGACGACCTGCAGGCCATAACGCTTCGAAGCCATTTCACCGGCGATTGCCGCGACTTGACTATCTTCGCTGGCCATACGCGCCGCCTCCGCATTGGATGACACGGCATGCCTCATGATATTGGGAAAATGCTGGTTAAGCCATCCCTGACACTGTGCCAAAGCCTGGGAATGGGCACAGATTGTCTGGACATTTTCCATTTTTCCGGTTCTGGTCATCAAATTATGCTGGATGGGAATGGATATTTCACTACTGATTGTCAACGGGGTCTGCATCAGTAAATCCAGCGTCCGGTTAATCGCTCCTTCTGTCGAATTCTCGATCGGAACGACACCGAAATCGGCCGTTCCTGCCTCAGCCGCACGGAAAACCTCATCAATTGTAGGACAAGGCAAAGCATCGATAGCCATACCAAAGTAACGGTACACGGCCTGTTCGGAAAAAGTTCCAGCGGGACCAAGATAAGCGACAATAATTCTTTTTTCAAGTGAACGGCATGCCGACATGATTTCCTTGTAAATCGTTTGCAATTCGGCATTTCCCAAAGGTCCGGGATTGCGTTCCACGATCTGCCTTAATACCTGTGCTTCCCTGTCCGGTCTGAAAATCGGGGCATCCAATTTATTTTTTACATGCCCAACTTCCTGAGCCACTCGTGCCCTACGGTTCAACAAATCCAGTATCTGGGTATCGATCTCATCGATTCGATCCCGTAGAGGTTTCAATAATTTTTCCATGGATAAAAAAATAGATACTTTGCTGCCTGAATGAAAAATCGACTGACGTGAACTGCCAAGGATTATTGTAAGGCATAACAGCCCAATTACCCAGTTTGGGCCTTGTACAATCGCCAATGCCTCTGTTCGAAATCCCGCATAAAAGCAACAAGCGCTTTGACCCCCTCTATCGGCATGGCATTGTATAGAGATGCACGCATCCCTCCCTGCAAGCGATGTCCTTTCAATTGGAACAGACCATGTGCAGAAGCTTCCATGACAAACCTGTCATTCAAGGATTCATCCTCAAGAAAAAAAGGAACATTCATCCTTGATCGACTGCCTGTTTCGACATCATTATGATAAAAATCACTGCGATCGATAAAGTCATAAAGCAAAGACGACTTTTCGATGCTTTCACGTTCCATTCTGGAAACCCCTCCCTGTTTTTTCAGCCACCTGAAAACAAGGCCACAAATATAAATGGCATAAGTCGGTGGCGTATTGAACATGGAATCGCTTTCCACGACATTCTTCCAGTCAAAAACGGACGGGCAAAACGGAGAAGCATATCCGATCAGATCTTCCCGAACGATAAGAAGAGTCACCCCCGCCGGCCCCAGATTTTTCTGGGCACTGGCAAAAACCACATCATATATCGAGAAATCGACAGGACGGGACAAAATCTCGGAAGACATATCGGCCACGAGCGGAGCGCTACCGGTATCCGGAGTAAAATGAAACTGACAGCCATTGATCGTTTCATTCGTGCAGATATGAATATAGGCGGCACCGTCCGACAGATGCCAGACACTTCTTTCCGGGACAGACAGGAATCCGCTCTTCTCCGATGAAGCGACAATATTGACATGTCCATATTTCCTCGCTTCATTCAGCGATTTTCCGGACCATATCCCTGTGTGCACGAAATCCATAGTGGCATTTGAGCCGGGACGATTGACGAGATTCAGAGGAATGATCGCATTCATGGCCGTTGCGCCGCCCTGCATGAAAAGTATGCGATGGGATTCCGGAATTTCCAGAAGATCGCGAAGATCATTCCTTGCCCGCTCAATGATCCTGCCAAATTCCGCACCACGATGACTCAGTTCCATGGCAGACATACGACATCCATGCCAGTCGCACATCTCAGCGGCAGCCTGCATTAACACACTCTCCGGCAATGTGGCGGGTCCCGCTGAAAAATTATATGGACGCATCAGTCCGTGTCTTCTCCTGAATTTTCCGCTTCATCATCAATATCGGATTCCATTATGCGCTGAAGCCCGCTAAGAGTCGTCCCTTCCTCTATCGAAATCAGCGTTACCCCCTGGGTAGCACGTCCCATCTCGCGAATCTCGGCAACACGTGTACGAATCAGAACGCCTCCTGTCGTAATCAGCATGATTTCGTCATTTTCACTGACAAGTGTCGCGGCAACCACCTTACCGTTGCGTTCACTTGTCTGTATGGCAATCATGCCCTTCGTTCCTCTCCCGTGACGGGTATATTCGGAAATCGGTGTCCGCTTGCCGAACCCGTTCTCAGTTGCCGTCAATACCGACTGGTTTTCATCGCCAGCAACAAGCAGGGCAATCACTTTCTGGTCATCATCCAGATTCATGCCTTTCACGCCGCGTGCCGTTCTTCCCATGGGACGGACATCGTTTTCATCGAAACGCACAGCCTTGCCAGCATCCGAGAAAAGCATGACGTCGTGATTGCCGTCCGTTAATGCAGCGCCGATCAGATAATCGCCTTCATCAAGACCGACAGCGATAATCCCTGCCTTGCGTGGATTGCTGAAATCGGTCAGCGGGGTTTTCTTGACCGTTCCCTGGCTGGTTGCCATAAAAATGAAATGATTTTCAGGGAAACTCCGGTTTTCGCCAGACAACGGCAAAATAACTGTAATTTTCTCGTCTGACTGTAACGGGAACATATTGACGATCGGTTTTCCCCTGGAATTACGCGATCCCTGAGGCACCTCCCAAACCTTCAGCCAGTACATACGTCCCCTGTCTGAAAAACAGAGAATGTAATCATGCGTATTGGCAATAAACAGCTGATCGACCCAGTCATCTTCCTTTGTCGCTGTCGCTTGCCTGCCTCGCCCTCCCCGCTTTTGTGCGCGGTACTCGGATAATGGCTGCGCCTTGATATAACCGCCATGCGACAGCGTAACGACCATATCCTGCGGTGTGATCAAATCTTCCGTTTCGAGATCACTGGCATTCAGCTCGATTTCAGAACGCCGGATATCTTTTGCCTTTTCTCCATATTCATCGATGACGTCTCTCAATTCACCATCAATAATAGCCAGTACCCGTTCCGGTTTGGCAAGAATATCCAGCAACTCCGCTATCTGCGCCATGACCTCGCCATACTCGTTCAGTATTCTGTCCTGTTCCAGTCCGGTCAGGCGTTGCAAACGCATCTGCAAAATTTCCGTTGCCTGCTCTTCCGACAGTTTGTACAGACCATCAGGCTGTATGCCATACATTCTCGGCAACCCTTCCGGCCTGAAATCATGAACACTATTCGAATGTTCCACACTTGTCCTCTCAAGCATCGATCTGACCAGAGACGAATCCCATGATCTGGCCATCAATTCCTGACGTGCAATCGGTGGCGTCGGTGCTGCACGGATAATGGCAATGAAATCGTCAATATTAGCCAGCGCAACCGCCAATCCTTCCAGCACATGTCCCCGTTCACGCGCTTTCCGCAACTCGAAAATTGTTCTGCGCGTCACCACTTCACGGCGATGGGCCAGAAAACATTCCAGCATCTGTTTCAGATTCAGCAGTTTCGGCTGTCCATCAACCAAAGCCACCATGTTCATGCCAAACGTATCCTGCAACTGGGTTTGCTTGAACAAATTGTTCAGAACCACTTCCGCAACTTCATTGCGTTTCAATTCAATGACCACCCGCATTCCGGATTTGTCCGATTCGTCACGAATATCGGAAATACCGTCCAGCTTTTTCTCGCGGACCCCCTCGGCAATCCGTTCCAGCAAGGTTTTCTTGTTGACCTGATACGGCAGTTCATCAATGATGATCGCCTGTCTGCCATCGCGGCCATGCTCTTCAAAGTGCGTTCTGGCTCGCATGACCACGCGCCCCCGTCCGGTACGGTACCCCTCTCGCACCCCCGCCACGCCATAAACAAGCCCCCCTGTCGGAAAATCCGGCGCGGGTATGATGTCGATCAGTTCGTCTATCGTACAATCCGGATTATGAAGCAGGTGCAAGGATCCCCGGATAACCTCAACCAGATTATGCGGCGGAATATTAGTCGCCATCCCGACGGCGATTCCTGAAGAACCATTGATCAAAAGATTCGGAATTCTTGTCGGCAACACGGAAGGTTCTTTTTCCTTGCCATCGTAATTGGGAACGAAATCGATTGTTTCCTTGTCGATATCGGCCAGCATTTCATCAGCGATTCTGTCCAGCCGGCATTCCGTATAACGCATTGCAGCGGCATTATCCCCATCAACCGAACCGAAATTGCCCTGACCATCGACGAGCGTATATCGCAAAGAAAAATCCTGTGCCATGCGCACCAAGGTATCATAGATGGACTGGTCGCCATGCGGATGATACTTACCCATAACCTCACCGACAACGCGGGCACACTTGACATAAGGCCGGTTCCAGGTATTGTTCATTTCATGCATACCGAACAGAACACGACGATGGACTGGCTTCAGACCATCCCGAACATCCGGTAACGCCCTGCCCACGATAACGCTCATCGCGTAGTCGAGGTAGCTTTTACGCATTTCATCTTCCAATGAAATGGAAATGGTTTCTTTTGCGAATTGATCCATGTGAGATATTTCTGACAGACAGAATAGACTAGGTTAGATTCCGTAGATACCGGAAATACAAAAACATGATTTTACCACGCGAACAAGCCAAACCCTTTCAAATCCGTTTTTTTCAGCTAAGTATTTCTTTTCATTGAAATATTATTTTCATGCGACAGGGGATGACTTGATTTTTTCCAACGTCCGATATATAAAAACAACCGCAGTGATCGTTAATGTTCTTACAGGAAAAAACTGTCATACCCGGTTGCGAAAAAGCTACAAAACGATAATAAAAGTTGATCTAACAAACAAAACTGAAAATTGTTTGAACTTCTTGGGTTATCTAGCAATCTCCAATATGTCAGAATAGCTGTAACGCATTAATAGAAGTAAATCGAATCTATAATGTGATTGTCATGTTATTGTTATTTCGAAGTTAGAAAAAATGCATGCGCAGCCTGCTGCGGATATCTCAACTAAGAGGATAAATATGAATAAATTGCTTAAAGTTATTTTCGCTGCATCCGCAGTTGTTGCAGCCTCTGCTTCGGCACAGACGATGACCGAATACATGGCCAAAAAGCCATACAGCGGTTATCTTCAGACCCAGCGTGATGTCATCGTCCGTAGCGGTACCGGCCTTTGCTGGCATACCGGATACTGGACTCCGGCTGATGCCGTTCCTGGTT
Source organism: Oxalobacter aliiformigenes (assembly GCF_027116575.1). Taxonomy (GTDB): domain Bacteria; phylum Pseudomonadota; class Gammaproteobacteria; order Burkholderiales; family Burkholderiaceae_D; genus Oxalobacter; species Oxalobacter aliiformigenes. Next base: position 2,124,280 of record NZ_CP098252.1, read on the forward strand.
GCGATGGTCCTCTGACCCAGCCAGCAGCACCGGCTCCAGTTGCTGTAGCACCTGTTCCAACCGCTGAAAAAGTAACTTATGCAGCTGATGCATTCTTCGATTTCGACAAAGCGATTGTCAAACCTGAAGGTAAAGCAAAACTGGATGAACTGGTCAATGCCTTAAGCGGTCTGGATACTGAAGTCATCGTTGCTGTTGGTCACACTGACTGGATCGGTACCGACAAATACAATCAGAAACTGTCCGAACGTCGTGCCAATGCCGTCAAGGCTTATCTGGTATCCAAGGGTGTTCCTGCCGAAAAAATCTTCACTGAAGGCAAAGGCAAAAAACAACCTATCGCTTCCAACAAGACAAGAGAAGGTCGTGCCAAGAACCGTCGTGTTGAAGTTGAAGTGGTTGCAAACCGCGGTGCAAGATCCTGATTGGATAAAATCGAGTACAAAAACCCCGCTAATGCGGGGTTTTTTGTTTTCTGACGTTATAATCGAAACTCATCGTTTCTTCACACGGGATATGAATCAGGATCAATCCGAATTAAACAAATTCAACGCTGTTTCAGACAGCTGGTGGGATCCATACGGACACTTTCGGCCATTGCATGATCTTAATCCGGTCCGGCTCGGGTGGATTGCCGCTCATGTTTCGCTGGAAAACAAAAACATACTGGACATCGGCTGCGGTGGAGGAATACTAAGCGAGTCTCTCGCTCGTGAGAAAGCGACTGTCACAGGAATCGATCTGGCTGAAAATGCCCTTCAAACAGCAAGAAAACACTGTCATCATTCGGGATTTCCGATCCGTTACATCGCCATATCCGCCGAGGATCTGGCAAAAAAAGAAGCTGGAAAATACGACATTGTGACGTGTATGGAACTGCTTGAACATGTTCCCGATCCCTGTTCAATCGTCAAAGCCTGCTCAAAACTGATAAAACCAAGCGGACATGTTTTCTTCGCCACGTTAAACCGCAATCTGAAATCACTATTCTATGCCATTATCGGCGCCGAATACATCATGCGACTGCTTCCAAAAGGAACACATCGTTATGAAAAATTCATCACACCTGCTGAATTATCCCGCTATGTCCGGTCAACAGGTATGATTGTGACAGACATAACAGGCGTTACGTGCGATTTCAGGGCCAAGAAATTCAACCTGAATCACAATACCCAGGTAAATTACATGCTTGCCTGCACAAAACCAGAATAAAACGATTTCAACAGAAACCATGAACGAGTCATTATCACTGAGAAAACCGAAATGTATACTATTCGACCTGGATGGCACTCTGGCAGATTCCGCACCGGATCTGGCCGCAGCGATCAACTTTGTCAGGAATGAGCGGGGGCTTCCGGCCGTTCCATATGAACAGCTCAGACCAGTCGCATCAGCAGGCGCTCCCGGACTTGTCAATGCGGCTTTTCATCTCACGCCGGAAAACGAACAATACCATTCTATCCGTGAACGGTTCCTTTTCCATTACGCAACCAACATCGCCAATAAAACCTCGCTTTTTCCGGGAATCCCCGAATTACTGGAACAATTGCGTCACCTCAAAATCGGCTGGGGAATCGTCACAAACAAAGCAAGCCGATTGACATTACCACTCATTGAGAAAATCGGGCTTAACGATGCTGACTGCATCATATCCGGAGATACGGCACCACGTCCGAAACCCTACCCTGACCCGCTACTCGAAGCGACGAAACGGCTTCGAATCCGGCCTGAAGAATGCTGGTTTGTCGGAGATGACCTGAGAGACATTCAGGCAGGAAAAGCGGCAAGAACCGGAACGATTGCCGCCCAATGGGGCTACTGTACCCGTCCACACGACTGGAATGCCGATTATATTGCAGAAAACCCCGGGCATATCCTGAGGCTGGTTCACTCTGTATCAGCAAAATAACCGGAATTCACAAATGAAAAAGGCCGGCAATATGCCGGCCTTTTTCACGACACACGGATCATAAACCGGCAGCTTTGCGCAGTACTTCCGCCTTGTCTGTCTTTTCCCACGTAAATTCGGGTTCATCTCGACCGAAATGACCATATGCAGCCGTTTTGCTATAACGCGGATGAAGCAGATCGAGCATCTGGACAATTCCCTTCGGCCTCAGATCGAAATGTTCATTGACCAACGCCGCGATTTTTTCATCGGCAATCACACCGGTACCTTCCGTATTGATTGTGATATTGATCGGTTTGGCCACGCCAATAGCATAGCTGACCTGAATCTGGCATTTGCTTGCCAGACCGGCAGCAACAATATTTTTGGCGACATATCGTGCCGCATAGGCTGCCGAACGGTCAACCTTGCTGGGGTCCTTCCCGGAAAAGGCTCCACCCCCATGCGGACAGGCTCCGCCATAAGTATCCACAATGATTTTACGGCCGGTCAGCCCACAATCTCCCTGCGGGCCACCAATGACGAAACGTCCTGTCGGATTGACCAGATAGCGGGTGCCCTTGAGCCACTCCATCGGCATAACCGGCTTGATGATCTCCTCAATAACCGCTTCCTCAATCTGTCTATGTTCGATTTCAGGAGCATGCTGGGTCGATAACACAATCGTTTCCGCACTGACCGGCTTGCCATCGACATAGCGCAATGTCACCTGCGACTTGGCATCCGGACGCAGCCAGGGAATCCGACCATCCTTGCGAAGCTGGGACTGGCGTTCAACCAGACGATGTGCATAGTAAATAGCGGCAGGCATCAGTTCGGGTGTTTCATCACAGGCATAACCGAACATCAGCCCCTGATCACCGGCCCCCTGATCCAGATCAAGCCCGCGACCTTCATCGACGCCCTGTGCGATATCGGGAGACTGTTTGTCATATCCGACGAGAACAGCGCAACCACGATGATCAATTCCATAATCGTTATTGTCATAACCGATCCGTTTGATCGTATCGCGTGCAACAGAAATATAGTCAATATTGGCAGTCGTCGTGATTTCTCCAGCCAGAACCACCAGACCGGTATTACAAAGCGTTTCCGCCGCGACACGTGCAGAGGGATCCTGTTCCAGAATCGCGTCCAAAATCGCATCGGAAATCTGATCGGCAACCTTGTCGGGATGCCCTTCAGACACCGATTCCGAAGTAAAAAGATAATCTTTTGCCATAAAAAAATAGACTCCTGTAAGGCCAATTGCGTCCGCAGCCAGTCAGAAGCCTGCGACGCTTTAGCGAAATTTATAGACCGCTTCGCAAGTTGTCCGTTAACTCAGCGGCAGCATTATTCTACGCCTAATTTGCCAGTTATCAAGAATCATTCCCGATTAAATTACTCGGAAATAGTCTTGAGCTGTTTTTTTTTGGGAAAACAGCACCCAAATCCCGGATCAGCCGGAACAGCACCCTCTTTTCCGAATGCAATTTAGTGAAAGGTTATCGACATTACGATATCATGACACCTTTCAGATTGAACGGGCCTGTGCCGGCCCCATTATAATTACTACGCTGACTTATCCAGATATGCCCGAAAATCCTCTTTCAAAAGCTGCCTCGTACCAAAAAAGGAACACCAAATGAGGTTCTTTCTGTTCATCTTATGGCTACTGCACTGGCTGCCTTTGCCTGTGCTTGGTCGTCTCGGGAAATGTCTGGGAACAGTCTGCTATTACATGATGAAAAACCGGCGGCATATTGCCCTGACCAATCTCCGGCTTTGCTTTCCAGACATACCGGAAAAAGAACGCAGAAAAATTGCCCGGGAACACTTTCAGGGATACGGCCGCAGTATTTTAGAACGGGGGATTCTCTGGTGGGCCCCGGTGGAGAGAATCAAAAAACTCATTCATGTCGAACCCGCCGTCCCTTTCGATGACACACAGGCTGGCCCGGTCATTTTTCTGTGTCCCCATTTCGTCTGTCTTGAAATGCCAGGTGCCATCATCACGATGGGTTCCCCCGGCTGTTCAATCTATACCCAGCAGAAAAACCGCATTTTCGATGAAATGCTACGCAAGGGGCGAATGCGTTTCCATGACACGGTTCTCCTTTTCTCCCGTAGCCAGGGAATCAAACCGATTATTCGCGCATTGCACAAGAATATCCCGTTTCTGATGTTACCCGATATGGATTTCGGTTCCAGAGACGCGGAGTTCGTTCCTTTTTTCGGCCAGCCGGCCGCAACTCTGGTTGCTCCGTCACGTCTTGCAGCGGCAACCCATGCAAAGGTTATCCCCGTTGTCGCGACCTTTCTGCCTGACTATCGGGGATGGAAAGTCAAATTTTATCCGGCATGGGAAAATTTTCCCGACAAGGACAACTGGACCTCTGCAAAACGTATGAACGAATTCATTGAACAGTGCATTCTGGAAACACCCTCCGAATATCTCTGGACACACAGGCGATTCAAAACACGTCCGGAAGGTTATCCGAAAGTCTATCCCGACAAAGAATGATTTTTCCCAAAGATTCAGATATCACACCAGAAACATCGGCAATTTCCACTGACATGATTTGCACAATAACATATCATTTAACAAACGTCTCAAACGGTTGATACCCATTCATGAAACTGAAATTCACAAAAATGCACGGCGCGGGAAACGACTTTGTCGTGTTCAACGGTTGCGATCAGGACATCAACCTTACAACGGCACAATTCCGGTTTATAGCTGACAGACGTTTCGGAATCGGAGCAGACCAGATTCTCATTGTCGAAAAAACCGAAAAAGCAGGCATCGATTTCCGTTACAGAATATTCAATGCGGATGGCGGTGAAGTGGAACAATGCGGAAATGGCGCACGAGCCTTTGCCAGATATGTTACCGACTTCAAAATGACAAGCCATAACCCGATCAGGGTTGAAACAAAAGCCGGCATTATCGAATTATTCATTGAGAATAACGGCACAGTTACTGTCAACATGGGCAAACCCGAATTTGCCCTCGCCAGAATTCCGTTCGACGCCAATGGCCTGAAAGGGACCCCGACAGGCGACGATATAGTCTGGCCTCTTCTCCTGGACAACGAATCCGTTTCTCAGGAAATCGACATTTCTGTCGTATCCATGGGAAACCCCCATGCGGTTCAGGTTGTCCGAAATATCGACGAGGCGCCTGTTATTTTGCAAGGCCCTCTTATCGAAAATCACAAACGTTTCCCGAACCGGGTCAACGCCGGTTTCATGGAAATCGAAAACCGTCACTCGATCAGACTCCGCGTTTTCGAAAGAGGTGCAGGTGAAACACTGGCATGCGGAACAGGGGCATGCGCCGCTGCCGTTGCCGGAATACGCCGGGGTCTTCTCGATTCTCCTGTAACAGTCAAGGCCCGTGGCGGCATACTTGAAATTGCATGGAATGGTTATGGACATGACGTCATGATGACGGGACCTGCCGTTATCGTTTTTAATGGTGAAATTGACTTGTGAGGCATTATGAAAATCGATCCGGAAATCTTTCGTGTACTGGCTGATACCGATATCCGTCTGAAAGACTGTCCCACTCTCATCAAGCCATATTACAGGACAAAAAAAGAATACCGGCAAATGCTCGAAGAGGATACAAAAGAACTGAGCGAGCTGCAAAGTGTCCTGAACGCTTCAGGCCAATATGCACTTCTGATTATCTTTCAGGCAATGGATGCTGCCGGGAAAGACGGCGCCATCAAGCATGTCATGTCAGGTGTAAATCCGCAAGGTTGTCGCGTCTACAGTTTCAAACAACCCACGGAAAAAGAACTGAAACATGATTTTCTGTGGCGAGCCGTATGTCAATTGCCGGAACGTGGAGAAATCGGAATATTCAACCGTTCCTATTATGAAGATGTCCTGGTCGTGAAAGTTCATCCGGAGATTCTCGACAGGCAGAACCTGCCCGACATGAAAGCGGGAACCGATCTGTGGGAAGACCGTTACCGGTCCATACGCGAACTCGAGGCCCATCTTCATCGTAACGGTACCCGGATCATCAAATTCTTCCTGCATGTATCAAAAGAAGAACAACGCAAACGTTTACTGGAACGTATTGATATTCCGGACAAGAACTGGAAACTCAGCCTCGCCGATTTCGAAGAAAGAAAATACTGGGACGAATACATGGATGCTTTCGAAAAATGTCTGCTGGCGACCACGACAGACAATTGTCCCTGGTATTTTGTTCCCGCAGACGACAAGAACAATGCCCGACTGATTATCTCATCAGTCATTCTCAAAACCCTGAAAGACCTGAAATTGTCCTATCCCCACGCAACCAAAAAGCATTATCATCAGCTGGAAATGCTCAGAAAAAAACTGGAAGAATAGGACGACAAACCCGCCCGTTTTCTGGCAAGCAAGAGACTGGCGGGTTTTGCATCTGGACAGTCAAACCACCTGCCTCTTTCATGAACTACAGGTTCAGTCATTCTGTATCGCCTTTATCCTTTTCAGCGACCACGTTCCCTTTTTCCGCAAATCATGTCCCATACATGGGATTCTGAATAAAAAATTCATGCTGTCCGGAAATATTTCTGCCCCACGAAACATTTCCGGACGAAAACCAAACAATAAACCAATAAGATATTGTTTATAAATATATTTTTCATATTCCGCCAGACAGTCAAATGGTTTTTCACCATTTACACACCCCCTTTTCATTGCAAAAACAACAACAAAATTGAGTTCCAGAACCGGGACGTGCCCTGCAGAAATTTCAAAGTCATGTTTTAATGTCAAACAATGCAATGAACGCATTAAAAATACAGTTCATCAAACACTTTTCCGTATTACCGACACCCTCGGCAATATCAGAACAGTGTGGACAAAATCTGAATCACTCATCAAGGAGAGCAATATGTCATCACTGATCAACGCACAAATCAAACCATTCAAGGCAGAGGCATATCACAATGGCCAATTTGTCACAGTAACGGACAATGACCTGAAAGGGAAATGGGCGGTTGTATTTTTCTATCCAGCTGACTTTACTTTCGTCTGCCCGACAGAACTGGGTGATCTGGCTGACCATTATGAAGAATTCAAAAAGATGGGAGTCGAAATCTATTCTGTTTCCACCGATACCCATTTCGTCCACAAGGCATGGCATGATGCATCCGATACCATCAAGAAAATCCAGTTTCCGATGGTAGGTGACCCGACAGGCAGAATCAGCCGTGACTTTAACGTCATGATCGAAGAAGAAGGCGTTGCCTTGCGCGGAACCTTTGTCATCAATCCGGAAGGACAGATCAAGCTGTGCGAAATCCATGACCTGGGTATTGGCCGTTCCGCCAAGGAACTGATCCGCAAAGTCCAGGCTGCACAATATGTTGCAACACACAAAGGACAGGTATGCCCGGCTTCCTGGCAACCAGGCAGTGAAACTTTGGCGCCTTCCCTGGATCTGGTCGGCAAGATCTGATCCTTTCGCCTGACCGGGTTCCCGTGAATTGTTTCCGGGAACCTGTTTTCCATGAAGCGGTGGATTATCCATCGATTCAGTTTTCACGGCTATCTCAACCGGACAGAGAAACATGCTCGACAATCAAGTAAAAGAACAACTCAGGAACTATCTCGCCAAACTGGTCAATCCGATTGAGATAGTCGCCTCAATCAACGATACCGAAAAATCCCGTGAAATGACAGCACTCCTGCAAGACATTGCGGAGCTGTCTTCCAAAATCACTCTGACAGAACAGGCAAACGAAGACAAAAGATCCCCCTCATTTTCAGTAAACCGCCCGGACGGAAACGTCCACATCCGCTTTGCCGGTCTCCCCATGGGCCACGAATTCACCTCACTCGTACTGGCACTGCTCCAAACCGGTGGATATCCGCCAAAAGTGGAACCTGACGTCATCGAGCAGATCCGAAATCTCGAAGGAACCTATCAGTTCGAAACCTATATTTCGCTCAGCTGCCAGAACTGCCCCGAAGTCGTTCAGGCCCTCAATCTGATGGCCGTAATCAATCCGAACATTTCCCACGTCATGATCGACGGAGCGATTTTCCAGGACGAAGTCAACGACCGTCATATCATGGCCGTGCCGACCATTTACCTCAATGGCAAGGAGTTCGGCCAAGGGCGTATGAACATCAAGGAAATCCTGGCCAAAGTCGATACCGGCAGTTCCAAACGGGAAGCGGAAAAAATATCTGCCAAGGCGCCCTTCGATGTTCTGGTTATCGGAGGCGGTTCGGCTGCTGTCACATCGGCGATCTATGCGGCAAGAAAGGGAATCCGTACCGGCCTGATCACTGAAAATTTCGGTGGACAGATTCTGAATACGACAGACATCGAAAACATCATTGCCATCAAGAAAATCGAAGGAACTCATCTCGCTGCCGTCTATGAAGATAACGTCAGAAATCATGACATTGACGTCATGATGCCCCATCGTGCGACCAATCTGGTTCCCGGCGAACTGATTGAGGTCCAGCTGGAAAACGGCGCTTCGGTCAAAAGCAGAACCGTCATTGTCGCAACTGGCGCCAGCTGGCGAAAAATGCAGGTTCCGGGAGAGGAAAAATATATCGGCCGGGGTATCGCTTTCTGTCCACACTGTGATGGCCCGCTCTATAAAAACAAGAAAATTGCCGTCATTGGCGGAGGCAATTCGGCCGTCGAGGCAGCGATTGATTTGGCAACCATTGCAGAACATGTCTCGGTTCTGGTCCGTGGAACAAAATTGACAGCGGATACCGTATTGCAGGACAAGCTGTTTTCCCTGAAGAATGTCACATTGATCACTCAGGCAAAAACAGTTGAGGTAACGGGAGACGGACAAAAAGTGAATGGACTCGTATACCAAGACCTCTCCACTTCTTCAAACCGTACTTTGCCGGTCGCCGGTATTTTCGTCCAGATCGGACAGGTTCCCACTACCGAATGGCTGAAAGAAACACCTGTCAAGCTGAATGAAAAGAATGAAATCGAAGTCGATGTTTACAACAGGACATCCGTACCCGGTATTTTCGCTGCAGGAGATGTGACATCTTCACCTTACAAGCAAATCGTCATCGCCATGGGGGATGGGGCAAAAGCATCCTTAAGTGCATTCGATTACCTGATCCGTCACTGATCAATTGTCGTTTTGCCAGGGCCGTTATTGAATAACGGCCTTTTTTATTGGTATTGTTATAAAGTTGCGCAAGACAGGCGACATCCATTTTTATCACGGAAACCTATGCAAATCGAAGAAAAAATCACCAAAGCCGCCGAACTCATCCTGCAGGCTGACGGACTGCTGATTGCGGCCGGAGCCGGTATGGGAGTCGATTCGGGACTTCCCGACTTCCGGGGAAACGAAGGGCTATGGCGTGCTTATCCCGAACTCGGCAAACATCGCATCTCATTTGTCGAAATTGCCAATCCGAATGCTTTCTCCGACAATGCCCGTCTGGCATGGGGTTTTTACGGACACCGGCTGAAACGCTACCGGGAAACACAACCTCATGAAGGTTTCCGGATTCTGAAAGAAATCGCTGAAAAACGGGTTCATGGCGCTTTTATTTTCACAAGCAACGTGGATGGACAGTTTCAGAAAGCAGGATTCGATGACTCCCGCATTGCAGAATGCCACGGTTCCATCCACCACTTGCAGTGCACGATACCTTGTTCTGCCTCGATCTGGACGAGTGAAGGATTATCCGTTGAAATCGATGAAGAAAACTGCCGCCTTCTCTCGAACTTCCCGCTATGTCCGGAATGTCATGGACTGTCACGCCCCAACATTTTGATGTTCAATGATTGGGGCTGGATATCCAACCGGACCGAAATGCAAATGGAACGTTTGAACAAATGGTATCGCAAAACCAGCCGGCTGGTGGTTATCGAAATCGGCGCCGGTGTGCATGTTCCGACGGTCCGGCGTGCCAGCGAATCATTTAACGTTCCCATCATCAGAATCAATCCGGATTACCCTGAAGTCCCCAAATCAACGGACATCGGATTGGCGCTTGGCGCGACTGATGCCCTCCGATCCATCAAAAACCGGATTGAACTCATCGCATAACCCGACATTCAACGCAAGAACCACTCAAATGACTTCGCCAAAAACATTCGCGGAAAACCTCTGGAACGATGTCGTTCAAGTCAGGGCAAAAACGCCACTGATCCACAACATCACCAATCTCGTCGTGATGAGCTACAACGCCAACGTCCTGCTGGCTCTGGGTGCAGCACCGGTTATGGCCCATGCACGGGAAGAAGTGGCTGAAATGGCATCCATCGCCAATGCTCTGGTTCTCAATATCGGAACATTGCAACCTGAATGGATCGAATCCATGAAACTGGCGGCATACGCCGCTCATACCCGCCATATTCCTGTCGTACTGGATCCGGTCGGCGCAGGAGCGACGACCTACCGGAACGAAGTCATTCATGAACTCCTGCTTTATGCAAAACCGGATATCATCCGCGGAAATGCCTCGGAAATCATGAGCGTAGCCGGAACGGCAGCGCCAACCCGCGGGGTTGAAAGTACACAGCCTTCCGGCAATGCCATTCATGCCGCACGCAAACTGGCCAAAGACATAAAAGGAACGGTTTGCGTTTCAGGAGCGACAGACCACATCTTCGACAGTACCGGACGAAAAGCCAGCCTTGATAACGGACATATCTGGATGACAAGAATTACCGGAGCCGGTTGCTCGGCCAGCGCCATGATAGGCGCATTCGCGGCCATCCAGCCTGATTACTGGCAAGCAGTGACAGCCGCGATGGCTTATATGGGTATTGCAGGAGAACTGGCCGCCGAAACGGTCATATCACAGAATCTGGGTGTCGGCTCCATGCAAACAGCATTGCTCGACAAATTGCAGTTAATGGACAAAAACGAGTTCCTGACCAGACTGAAAATATCATCAAACGCATAAATTCCGGAAACCCGGCGGTATTTTCCCGCATCAGGAAAGAGCCGCCATACGTGCAAGCGCTTTCTGCCGCTTCAGTTCAGCCCGCCGGGCACGCTGGATTTCCGCTTCTTTCCGACTCAAAAGACAACCGCACCATTTCTGACGATACAGCCCCAATTCCTTTGAAAGATTGATCCCGTCATACCAGTATGGCCTGAAATCCCGGTACAGAAATAATATCCCGGTTTCCCGTGCAACTTGCTTTGCCGCCAGACAAATCGCCTCATGATGCTGGTATCTCGAATACAGCAGACTGGTCGTAAAAAACCGGAAACCCCGTTTCCTCGCTTCCTGAGCCGTCGGCAACAGGCGTTGCCGATAACAGATCGTACAGCGTTCTCCTTCCATAGTGATTCCATTCAACTCCCTGATCCACCCGGCAGGCTTTTGCGCTTCACCGGCAAAAACAATCGGATATCCCAACTTGTCGGCAGCAAGCTGTGCAGATGCCCTGCGCAGGTCGTATTCTTCTTCCGGATGAATATTGGGATTGAAAAAGAAAGCGGTGACATCAAATCCCTCATTCCGCAAATGCACAACCGGCATCAATGAACAGGGGCCACAACATATATGAAGAAAAACGGAAGTCGCATTCATTTCTGCTCAAACTCTCTTGAACCTGTCATTCCACACGGACATGATAACTCAGTATGGATTGCCCATTTGCAGGGACTCTGATATTCCAGACTGCCATCATACCATCCCGGACATGAGGATAATTTTCCTGCAAAACCCGCCAGTCCCCCGGAATCGGTTCCCGGATCTGAACGGTCACACTTTTGTTTTTCGCATTTTTCAACACGATTTCATAAGCGCTTTCATATTTTCTGGTCGCCGGATCCTTCGATGGCAACAATTCAAAGCGGGTCTGTTTCCTTGACCCCGTCACGTCAAAAGACTCTCCGATTTTCAGGTTGACCGTACCATCAACGGGTGTATGAGACATCCGGTTTTCCCCAAGAAACTGCTGGTCGCCACGATCGTCCGTCTGGTAGAAACGAATGGTACCGCCAGGCAAAGGAACACCCAGCCCGTCACCAGCGATATTCCTGAATGCGATTTCCATGTCCACAGGCAACCTGCCACCGGCATTCGACAAGCGGTTCCGGTAATAATAGCTTGCACCATTCATCACCCACTTCCTGACAATCCTGACATCATCTGAATTCAGAAGTGCATATTGTCTCGTCTGATCATTCGATAACGTTATCCGGTAAGGAAGAGTATACAAATGATAATCGGCAAAAGATTCCTGCGATGCTTCATTACTGACCGGCATGGCATCCAGTTTGGCGGATCGGGCAGCCGCGGCCATCAATACCGGTCTGGCCATCGCGACATTCGGATTGCCTGCTATCAGCTGGACTTTCGCTTCCCGGTATTCCGTGCCACTGTTATTGCTGACAACGGCCCAGCCCGACACATTCATCCTGTTTTCTTTTTCATTCAGCCGGGCAATATAATGGGCACTCCAGCTGATCCCGTTCGTCAAATAGTCCAGTTCGAGCCGACGGCCTCCGCCATTCTTACTGGTCATCCCGACAGTCAATACCGGTTTGCCATGTAATCCTTCAGGAATCCGGTCAAAAACAATCCGTCCGGGAACATCGGTCTCGATCCGGTCTCCGATCTTGAGAACAATTCCGTTCCGGGCAGACAGTATCTGTGCAGGTTCTTCTGTTTCGGTACCGGTAACCGTGTTGGTTCTGACCACGCGAACCATTTTGCCCACATAATGGTCCAGCAATGTTTGTTTCGATAACAGATTGTTATCGAAACAAATCTGATCGACAGTGATTTTTCCGGAAGAAAGATTCTTCAACATGACCGTTTCAGGCTGTATCCGCTCGCTGATATCCCCAAACCGGACATTCACATCGCCGTTTTGCAGGGGCAATTGCCTGACATCCCTGACCATAGCCAGATCACGTTCGTAAATCGTTAAGGACATCTGTTTCTGGTCGGCTTTTCCGGTCTGCACAACTGGTGCAGCCAGAACAGATGCCGCAACGAAAACAAGAGAAAACAGCAAAGAATGCCTGAATGTCATCATATACAGGTTCTCCATAAGACCATCTGTAAAAACCGGAACAGCAAATATCCTGATCCGGCACATTCATCAGTTTGCATCACCAGTAACTGGTGTACAGTTTTTTTACGTTTGAATACAAAACCATCCGGAAATTCCGGACGGTCCCGGTTCCGCCGGTATAAAAAAACAGGACAATTCAACTTGTCCTGTTTTCCGGAAACACGATGAATTCAAATGACGGCCAAAGCCTGATCAAGATCGGCGATCAGGTCTTCCGAATGCTCCAGACCGACCGACAAACGGATCATATCTTCACTGACCCCTGCTTTTTTCAGTTCTTCGGCACTCAGCTGGCGATGTGTCGTTGATGCGGAATGTGTTGCAAGAGAGCGGGCATCGCCGATATTGACCAACCGGGTAAACAGTTTGAAGGCATCCAGAACCTTGGCCCCCGCTTCACGGGCACTCATGCTACCGGATGGTTTCACACCAAAAGACAGCAAACTGGGCGCCTTGCCATTCATGTATTTCTGAAGCAATGCGTGATCGCGATGATCGGGCAATGCCGCACAGTTCACCCAGGAAACTTTCGGATGATCGTTCAGGAACCGGGCAATCGCCAGCGCATTCTCACACGTTCTGTCCATACGCAACGGCAGCGTTTCGATTCCTTGCAGAATCAGGAAAGCATTCATCGGTGAAAGCGCTCCTCCCATATTGCGCAAGGGAACGACTCTGGCCCTTGCGATGTAAGCGGCATCACCGAATACATCGGTATAAACGACACCATGATAGGAAACATCCGGCTCGCTCAACCGGTTGAATTTTTTCCTGTTTTCTTTCCAGGGAAACTTGCCGCTATCGACAATCGCCCCGGCAAGACTGTTTCCATGACCGTTCATCGATTTCGTCAATGCATGCACGACGATATCGGCCCCCCATTCAAAAGGACGGCACAAATAAGGGGTCGGAACCGTATTGTCCACAATCAGTGGAATACCATGAGCATGTGCAATATTGGCCAGCTTTTCGATATCCGTCACATTGCCAAGCGGATTGCCTACCGACTCACAGAAAATAGCCTTGGTCCTGTCGTCAATACGGGCGGAAAAATCATCTTCCAGAAGCGGATTGGCAAAACGGACTTCAATGCCATATTGCGGAAACGTATGGGCAAAGAGATTGTAACTTCCGCCATAAAGAGTGCTTGACGCGACGATATTGTCGCCGACTTCCGCCAGAGTCTGGATAGCGTATGTCACGGCTGTCATGCCGGATGCCAGCGCCAGAGCGCCGACTCCACCTTCCAGCGCGGCAACCCGCTTCTCCAGAACATCATTGGTCGGATTCATGATCCGTGTATAAATATTGCCCGGCACCTTCAGATCGAAAAGATCGGCACCGTGCTGGGCATTATCGAAAGCGTAGGCAACCGTCTGATAAATAGGGACAGCGACAGATTTGGTCACGGGATCAGGCGAATAACCGGCATGGATGGCAAGAGTTTCAAATTTCATGGCATTTAATAGAACAAAATTGATATAAACAACTCACATTGTACAGACTGGCCCGCGAACTGGTGAAAAAATCAGATCAGTCTGCGGGGATGGGAATAGACTGTATGGCCGTTTTTACGCACGAATCCGGCAAGGGTCACATTCGTTTCATCGGCAATCTTGATCGCCAACGCGGTCGGAGCCGAAACCGCGGCCAATATTCCGATTTTTGCCGAGGCACACTTCTGTACCATCTCGTAACTGGCACGACTGGTGACAAGTACGGCCCCCTTTTCACGATCGCTCCGGTTGACGGTCAATGCACCGATCAGTTTGTCAAGCGCATTATGCCGCCCGACATCCTCCCGAATACATGACACATGACCGTTCCCGTCCAGCCATGCCGCTGCATGTGTCGCGCCGGTCGCCTGCTTCAGAACCTGCATCTTTTCCATCTGGTCAAATCCTGAATGAAGCGTTTCGACAGAAAATATCTGACTGCTTGTAACAGGCGCAGGAATCCTGACCGCCTGTGACAGGGAATCGGTACCGCAAAGGCCGCATCCCGTCCGGCCGGCCAGATTCCGCCGTCTTTCCTTGAGATACAGGAATCGCTCACTTGAAATATCCAGCTCGATCCGGATACCGTTTTCAGCCTCGACAATCTCGCAGGCGTACATCTCCTCCGGAGAAGCCAGAATGCCTTCTGTCAGCGAAAACCCCAGGGCAAAATCTTCCAGATCGGCAGGGGTAGCCAACATAACGACATGGGAAATGCCATTATAGACAAGAGCCACAGGCACTTCTTCAGCGACTTTGTCAAAACAATCATGGCTTTCTCCCTTTTCAAACCGCCTGACAGGCCATATCGAAGATCCGAAATATTTATCCATATCCGCTTCTCATGGCAACAGGGCGACCACAACGGCGGATTCATCAACGGATGCATTGATCTGATCGCCCGTTTCGATCTTCTTTTCGGAAAGTGCGAATCCGACCAGTTGCAACCCCGGCAGCAGTTCAATCGTGATTTCGTCCTCCCTGTCACCCTTTGATACCCGTGTAACCGTCCCCTGAAACTGATTGGCGACAGAAAGTTCCGAAGAATTGGCTTCTTCGAAAACCTTGACTGCCGTTGCCTTGCACATTGCGAGAACAGCCATGCCCGGTTTCAACGCCAGAAGTTCGGCACTGGTACGAGTGATCCGTGCTATCAGTACGGACATGTTCTCATGCACTTGCAGACAAACCCTGACGATCTGCCCGCTCATTTTCAGTCCCTTGACCCGGCAAGGCAGATAATTGCGCATACTCGTTCTGATGGAAAGCCTGGAAAAGCGGGCATCAATCGTATCGGCCTTTTCCTGCTGAAACCGGCTCAATACTTCCTGCCGGTTTTTTTCCAGGACACCGGCAATCTCGAGCAGACGCAATCCGTCTGCCGTCAGCTTCGCCCCACCTCCACCGATACCTCCGACACTTTTTTCCACAAGCGAGACTCCCGTCAGATTGGTCAGGGTATCGATCGCCTGCCAGGCCGCCTTGTAACTGATCCCGGCCTCACGGGCTGCCTGTGAAATGGAGCCGGTCTCGGCAATTTTTCGCAGCACTTCAATCCGTTTATCGGCAGTACCATGTGCAAATGCATTGGCAAGAGAAACTGAATCGCTCATTTTTTCCGTCAACGTTTCAAGAAAAATCAAAAATTTGAACAATTTTAAAATTGTTCTGCTAAAATTCGCTATTCCAATAATGAATAACGAGGTTTCATCATGTTCAATAAAATCCGTCTGTCCAAATTGCTGTTTGGACTTGTGATGCTGGGTGCTTGCGCACTTGCCGCGGCAGAAACCGTTCATGTGGCCGTAGCCGCAAATTTCGTCGAACCGCTCAAAAACATTTCCGAACAATTCGAAAAATCCACTGGGCATAAAGTCTTGATCACCAGTGGTTCGACAGGAAAGATTTATGCGCAAATCAAAAACGGCGCCCCATACGACCTGTTCCTTGCCGCCGATGCGAAAACACCGGCAAAACTGGAACAGGAAAACGCTATTGTACCGAAAAGCCGCTTTACTTACGCCATCGGCAAACTGGCATTATGGTCTGCCAAACCGGATTACGTCGATAACCGGGGCGACATCCTGAAAAAACAGCCTTTCAGCCACATTGCGATCGCATCTCCCAAACTGGCACCGTACGGTCTTGCCGCCATGCAGACACTGGAAAAAATGGGACTCGACAAAACCCTGCAACCCAAAATCGTACAAGGCGAAAATATCGGACAAACCCACCAGTTCATCGCTTCCGGAAATGCCGAACTCGGCTTTGTCGCACTCTCCCAGATTTACAAGGACGGCAAAGTGAAAAACGGTTCTGCATGGATCGTCGATACCAGGGATTATGAACCTATCCGCCAGGATGCCGTCATGCTCCCCAAAGCCAAAGACAATGCAGCCGCTTCGGCATTGATGAAATATCTGAAATCCGATCCGGCTCACAAGGTCCTGCAATCCTACGGCTACGCCTACTGACGGAAAATGATCATGCCGGAAGTTGATCTGTCGGCCATCTGGCTGACCCTCAAGCTGGCCACGCTGACGACCGCCATCCTTCTTGTCATCGGGACACCGCTTGCCTGGAATCTTTCCCATACAAGAGGATGGTGGCGCGGCCCTGTCAATGCTGTCGTGGCATTACCTTTCGTATTGCCACCAACCGTACTGGGGTTCTATCTGCTGATCATGATGGGGCCGAACGGACCGATCGGACGATTTTTCGAATGGCTGGGGTTGCCTTCTCTGCCATTCAGTTTTTCAGGACTCCTTGTTGCCTCGGTCATTTACTCTCTGCCTTTCGTCGTCCAGCCGCTGCAAAATTCATTCGAGGCTATCGGAAAACAGCCGCTGGAAGCGGCAGCGACATTACGTGCCTCACCACTGGATACGTTTTTTCAGCGTGATACTTCCCATGGCAAAATCGGGATATCTCACGGCAATTGTCATGGGATTCGCCCATACTGTCGGGGAATTCGGCGTCGTATTGATGATCGGCGGCAATATTCCGGAAAAAACCCGCGTATTGTCCGTCTCGATTTACGATCACGTGGAAGCGCTTGAATACACACAGGCACACTGGTTGTCAGGTGGCATGCTGATATTCGCTTTCCTCGTGCTCCTTGCACTCTATCTTTTGAACCCGAACAAGCGCCGCTCATGAACAGTCTGTTTTTCAAGGGAAAAGTCAGCTACCCTGACTATGAGTTGAATTTTGACCTGTCGCTCCCCGGTTCCGGAATCACCGCTCTTTTCGGTGCATCCGGTGCAGGCAAATCGACACTTTTGCGCGCTGTTGCCGGGCTGGTAAAACCGGCCGACGGAATCATACGGGTCAAAGAGGAAACCTGGCAACACGACAACGAAAAAATATTCATTCCGACATACAAGCGTTCGCTTGGTTTTGTCTTTCAGGATGCCAGATTGTTTTCGCATCTGAACGTTACCGACAATCTTCTGTACGGCATGAAGCGCGTCAAAACCGCCAGAAAAAACATTTCACTGGAAAAGGCGATTGACCTGCTCGGTATCGGCCATTTGACGGACAGAATGCCCGATACACTTTCCGGTGGTGAAAAACAGCGTGTCAGCATTGCACGGGCATTGGCGACCGATCCTGAAATCATGCTGATGGACGAACCGCTTGCCGCACTCGACATGAAACGGAAATCGGAAATCCTTCCCTATCTCCAGCGACTGAATGACGAGCTCCATATTCCCATACTCTACGTCAGCCACGCACTGGATGAAGTCAGTGCACTTGCCGACCTTCTCGTCCTGCTGGAAAAAGGGAAAGTCGTCGCATCCGGCAAAACCGGTGAAATGCTGACCCGTCTCGATCTGCCTCTCGCTTTTTACGACACCGCCTCCGCAATCATCGATGGAAAGGTGATCGCCAAAGATCCTGAATTTTGCCTGAACACACTGTCTTTTTCAGGAGGGTTCATCCAACTGCCCGGAGAACGTTTCAAACCGGGACAGACCGTCCGTTTGCGTATCCAGGCAAGAGATGTCAGTCTGGCGACAGAGAAACCGGCAAACACCAGCATACTGAATATTCTCGAAACGACGATTGTCAACCTGTCAAACGATTCAGAGGGAGAAGTCATGGTCGAACTCGATGCAAAAGGCACACGTTTATTGTCGAGAATCACGAGCAAATCCGCCAGTCTCCTCAAACTGGTCAAAGGCAAGCCTATCTACGCCCAGGTAAAAGGAATCGCGGTAATCGAGTAACAAACCGGACAAGACCGACGTACTTTCGGACAGACACCGGAAATCGTCGTGCCCGGAAGGAAAATGAATATCCCGTTATAATGAATGAAACTGATTCTTATTCTGCGTTGACGTCATTTGGCGAAAATGACCCAAACCGATTGAAATGAATCAAATGACAGATAAATAACCGTTTCCCGATGGAGGTTACAATGAATGACAAAACAGGAATTCCGCAATATGAACTGCTGATCGACGGCAAATGGGTACCACCGGAAAGCGGAAAATATTCGACCATATTGAATCCCGCCACGGAAGAAGTCATCGCCCACGTCGCTGCTGGCAGTGAGAAGGACGTCGATATCGCGGCCAAAGCCGCCCGTACGGCCCTGAAGGTATGGAATGGTATCAGTGCGGCAGAGCGCGGAAGAATATTGAACCGGCTCGCCGACCTGCTGGAAAAAAATCAGGAAGAACTGATCGCACTGGAAAGCATGAATGCCGGCAAACCGATAGCCAGTGTCCGACGTCAGGATATGCCTGCCGCTATCGATACATTGCGTTACTATGCCGGATGGACAGACAAGATCATTGGCCAGGTCATTCCCGCCAGAACCGATGCCCTGACCTATACTGTCCGTGAACCGGTCGGTGTCGTCGGTGCCATTGTGCCCTGGAACTTCCCGATCATGATCGGTATCTGGAAGATCGCACCCGCTCTTGCCTGTGGCTGTACCCTGATCGTGAAACCGGCTGAACTGACGCCGATGACAGCCATTCGTATCGGGGAACTGGCACTGGAAGCCGGCATCCCTCCGGGCGTTCTGAATATCGTGACGGGCAAAGGCAGCGTTGTCGGCGATGCGATGGTCGCCCATCCTCACGTCGACAAGATCACCTTTACCGGCTCGCCGAAGGTCGGTCGCGGCATCATGCAGGGAGCTGCCGTCAATTTCAAGAAAATCACTCTGGAACTGGGTGGCAAATCCGCGAATATCATCTTCGACGATGCCGATCTGGACAGCGCGATCCGCGGATCGGCATCGGGCATTTTCTTCAATGCCGGACAGGTATGTTCCGCCGGTTCCCGGATTCTGGTCCACAAGAAAATCCATGACGAAGTCGTCGACCGGCTGATTGAACGTGCCAAGAAAATCAAGATCGGCGACACGGCTTCGAAAGACACCATCATGGGACCGCTGGTTTCCAGAAACCAGATGAACACCGTTATGGATTATATCGATATCGGCAAGAAAGAAGGCGCCTGTGTTGCCTATGGCGGCAATCGTGTCGGCGACAAGGGATTCTATGTCGCACCGACCATTTTCACCGATGTCAAACACGAAATGCGGATATCCCAGGAAGAAATTTTCGGCCCGGTCGCCAGCATTATTCCCTTCGAGGATGAAGAAGATGCCATCCGCATCGCCAACGGTACAGCCTTCAGTCTTGCAGCCGGTGTCTGGAGTGCCGATGTCACCCGTATTCACAAAGTGGCACAGGAACTGAAAGCCGGTACGGTCTGGATAAATACTTACGGATATACCGATGTCCGTCTGCCATGGGGCGGTACAGGCGAATCCGGTTTTGGACGTGAACACGGAGAAGCCGCACTCGAAAATTTTACCGAACCGAAAACCATCTGGCTGTCGCTTCTGAAACGCTAGCAAATCACCAGCCGTCACCCCAACGGCCGGCAACTGCTTCTCTCAAAAAAACCGAAGCCCTCTTGCGAGGGCTTCGGCCAACAAGCTGAATGGGGACCTGATCCCATTCAACAGGAGGGAAGGGCCGGGAAGGCGAAACCCTCCTTCTGTTGTTGAACAGTTTTTGTCCTGCGATCAGAACTTGTGGGTGATACCGACCTGAACGGCTGTGGTACCATCATCGGTATCGCCATACAGACGGGCGACGTCTTCATCGTCGTAGTCGGTGTAGGCCACGTTACCGTAGATGGCGGTGCGTTTGGACAGGTCATAGGTATAGCCGATGGCATACTTGTAGATGTCCTTGTCGCTGATATGCATACCGCCATTGGCTTCGACTTCCATCCACTGGGCGGAAGCGTTCAGACGGCCCGGGCCAAGCTTCCATTCCAGACCCAGCAACCATTGTTTTTCTGTGATGCTGTCGATATTGATACCATTTTCACCGACAAGATTCTCCCCATTATATTCAGCAGCGACCCATTTGCCGAAGGCACTGGTATTATCATTCCAATTGGAACGTTCACCATTGGCCCAGCCTTTGTCCTTGGTCTGCTGGTAAACCAGTTCAACCTTGGCATCACCGAAGCGGTATGCAGCACCCAGGTTCCAGACGGACGATTTCCTGGAATCGGCCAGACGGCTCCAGTTACCGACCAAGCTTAACGGACCATTGTCGTATCCGAGCATGATGGCATAACCGTCGTTGTCGGCACCAGCAGTTTTCAAGCCTTCATATGTCCACTCGTCTACGTCGCCCATGTAGTCACCCTCAGCACGAATAGATGGATCAGCAGAATCCTTGTCTGTATTGCCGCCTAGAGAATAGCTGGCGCCGAAGTGGAAACCGCTCCAGTTCGGGCTGTCGTAACGGATGGTGTTGTCGATACGCGGGGAACGCTGGTTGCCTTCCAGCATGGCACCGACACCATATTGATAGAACGGATCGAACTTACGGATAGTTTCCGTCGTCAGTTCGTTGACACGACCCAGACGGACAGCACCCCAGCTATCGCCCTTCAGACCGACGTTGGCGGCACCATCCCAGTCTTTGTCGTTTTTGGCTTCGCCGTTATTCAGGTCGAAACGTCTTTCCAATTCGAAAGTCGCTTTCATACCGCCGCCAAGATCTTCCACACCGCGGAAGCCCAGACGGTTGTTGACGTTTTCGCCCATTTCGACATCCTGGCCGGATTTCTTGATGAAACCGGTATCCACGACACCATAGATGGTCACGTTGGATTGTGCGTGAGCCACGCCGGCAGCGGCACCCAAGACTGCCAATGCTATTAGCGTTTTTTTCATTTTATTCTGCCCTTTATATTAAAAAAGTTGAGAATCCCTGCGGGAGTCATTGACAGAATAACGGCCGGTAGGTAGGTAGGTAGGTAGGTAGGTAGGTAGGTAGGTAGGTAGGTAGGTAGGTAGGTAGGTACCTATCGTGTTTGAACTTCCTTCCCGTTTCAACCTTTTTTGTATCTTATACGCAACAAAAAACTGATAATACATGACAGATATGCCACATCCCATAAAAAAACCCCGGTATTTCCGGGGCTTTTTTTTATGATGTCCGACCAACGAATCAGGCAGCGACGGCTTCATCGACGGCTTTCGCCAGTCTCTGCTTCAGTCTGTCATATTCCTCTACCAGATATTTTTCCGCCCATTTCTGATCCTTGATCGGCTCGACACGAACAGCACTGTACTTGTATTCCGGTGTCTTGGAATATGGATCAAGATGTTCGATCGTCAGCTCATTGCAGGCGCCAATCCACCATTGATAAGTCATGTAAATGGCCCCCCGATTGATACGCTCGCTCAGCATGGCACGGGTAATGACTTTTCCACGTCGCCCCTCGACCCAAATGAGCTGCTGATCCCGGATTCCCAGTTCTCTGGCATCAATCGGATTCATCTGTGCAAACCCGGGTTCATCCGCCAGTGTCGCCAGTGCGTGACAATTACCCGTCATCGAACGACAGGAATAATGTCCCACTTCCCGAACCGTGGAAAGAATCAGAGGGAAATCACTATCTACCTGGTCAACAGGAGGTCTCCATTCTGAAGCGATCAACTGGGCCTTTCCATTCGGTGTAGCAAACCGGTTACCCTTGTACATCCACAGGGCACCCGGATCATCTTCTGTCAGACAAGGCCATGGAACATAACCCAGCCCGGCCATCTTGTCATAGGTCGCGCCAAAATACAGTGGACATAGTTGCCGCATTTCATCCCAGATTTCCTGCGTATTATTGTATTTCATCGGGTACCCCATGGCCGTCGCCATCAGGCTGTGAATCTCCCAGTCAGGCTTGACATCACCTTTCGGTTCAACCGCCTTGTAAAAACGCTGGAATCCACGATCGGCAGCCGAATAGACGCCTTCATGCTCGCCCCACGATGTCGCCGGGAAGACGACATCGGCCTCCGCGACCGATTTGGTCATGAAAATGTCTTGTGCAATGAACAATTCAAGCTGGGAATAGGCATGGCGGACTGCTGCAAGATCAGGTTCCGTCTGGAACGGATCCTCTCCGAAAAGATATACCGCCTTGATCTTGCCTTCCTCGATATTGTGACCGACTTCGGTAATGGGAATCCCCTTTTTGGCAGGCAGTTTTTCCACCCCCCACGCTTTCTCGAATTTCGCACGGATTTCAGGATCCTCGACGGACTGGTACCCCGGGAACTGCCCGGGAACCGCTCCCATATCACAGGACCCCTGAACATTGTTCTGTCCGCGGACCGGACCGACGCCGACATTCGGACGCCCCAGATTGCCCGTAATAACAGCGATATTGGACAACCCCATACAGGTTTCGACACCCTGTCCCCACTGGGTGACCCCCATCCCCCACAGAATGGTCGAACAGGGCGAAGCGGCATACATACGAACGGCCTCACGGACGACCTTGGGATCCAGTCCGGTTATTTCAGCTGTATTTTCAGGTGTGTATTTGGATACGGTTTCCCACATCTTGTCGAAACCTTCGGAATAATTCGCGACATATTCCTTGTCATACAGGTTTTCTTCGATCAGAACATGCAGCATGGCATTGACCAGTGCCATGTTGGAACCGTTTTTCAGTTGCAAGTGGATATCGGCAATACGGGCCGACTCGATCACCCGCGGATCGCAGACGATGATTTTGGCGCCTTTCTGCTTGGCTTTCAGGATACGTCGTGCCACAATCGGATGGGAATCGGCAGCATTGTAACCGAAAATCAGAATACATTTCGTATCCTCGATTTCCACAATGGAATTGCTCATGGCACCGCTGCCCAGCGTTTTTTCCAGAGCGGTAACCGAAGGACCATGACAAACCCGCGCGCAACAGTCCACGTTATTGGTACCGACAACAGCGCGAGCGAATTTCTGGGCAATGTAATTGGCTTCATTTCCCGGACCACGTGCGCAGCCGCTGACGAAAATGGAATCGGGACCGTATTTTTCCCTGATTTCCATCAGTCTGGAACTGGCAAACCGGATCGCCTCTTCCCAGGAAACGGCAGTAAACGGCTCACCTCGTTTGTAACGCACAAGCGGCTGGGTCAGACGTGGTGTCAATCGGCGGGTATCATTGAGAAATTCCCAGCCGTAATAGCCCTTCAGGCAAAGTTCGCCCTGATTGGTAAACCCGTTGGCACCTTCGGCCTTGATGATTTTGTTGTTTTCAACCGTAAACTCGATTTTGCAGCCCGAAGCACAATACGGACAGACAACAAGTGCTTTTTTCATAATTCCCCCCGAAATCCCGATTCAATCCGGATTCATTTCGAGTTAACGGAATGCATCCGGTGGCAAATTAAAAGCGGACTTCTCACGTTTCTGGCTGATTTTTTCTTCCAGTTTGCCCATGTCGATGATATGCAGTGCCTTGGTCGGACAAACCTTCGCGCATTGAGGACCTTCCGGAACATCAATGCAGAAATCGCATTTATGGGCGACACGAACGGTCTTGCGAACTGTCAAAGGCCCCAGTTCGGCCTGTCTGACCGGTCTGGTAACAATTTGCATGGCACCGAAAGGACAGGCCAGCACACATGTCTGACAACCGATGCAGCGCTCTTCAATAAGCTGGACGGTATTTTCCCGGTAAACCAGCGCATTGGTCGGACACACATTGACACAAGGTGCATTTTCGCAATGATGGCACTGAACGGGTGCAGACATGGACAATCCCTTGACCACTTTCAGTCTGGGATGAAAGTTTTCTGGCGTCAGATCGTTTTCCGCGCCAGTCGGATGCGCCAGCACACATGCGATCTCACAGGTGCGGCATCCAATACACTTATCGGGTTCTGCAATCACAAACCGGTTCATTCTTCTGTCTCCTGCCTGTCAGGCCATTCTGGATAGATTCATCATAAGAGCAAACGAGCCCGTTGCTGTTTTTCTCCACAAAAAAGAGAACATCCACGACAACAATATAAAGCAATTTTCGGATTTCTGCTGCCCGCTTGCATTCTGCAAAATGGTAATTATATTCTATGCACTCGAATTTCTGTACGGAACCTTTCATATTTGGTGTTAATATTGATATCTTAACCAAAGTGTTCGCACAATAAACGATTCGATACCGATGTGCGCCGAACATAAGCAACCCATATCTGGCAGACTGATGCAATCATGACTACGGAAAACAGTAACGACACAGAGAAAAAAACCTGTCCTATCACAGATATTCTTGAAAACATGCGTGCGCAACTTCACACGGAAGGCCAGCTATCGGCTAGTATCCGGCCTGTTGCCGCCCGTGTTACCCGTATTATCACTGAAGTGACGCTTGGCAGAGGAAACGCCAGCCTCAAGGAACTGGCCGGTGCCGTCTCCGAACTCGAGTCTGTCGCTCCCGAACTGGCCGGCCCCATTGCGGCATCCCTGAAAAAGGACAAGACGGAATGGGAAAACCACATCGCCAGAAACACCTGTTCTGCCGGGACATGTTTTTTGCCGCGATCCGCTCCCTGTCAGGTCGCCTGCCCGGCACATATCGATATTCCAAGCATGATGGCGCATGTGGGCCACGGCGATTTTTCAAAATCGCTGGAAGTGCTGTCAAAAGATACCCCCCTACCGGATTCATGCGGTCTGGTATGTCCCGCTCCTTGCGAATATGAATGTGTCCAGAATACTGTCAGTGGCGAACCGGTTTTCATCCGTCCGATGAAGCACGTTGCAGCACGCTGTGCGGAAATCCGTCCGGAACTGAAGAAAGCGGCCCCGACCGGCAAGAAAATCGCTATTGTCGGTTGCGGTCCCGCCGGTCTAACGGCAGCTTATTACCTCGCCCAGAAAGGACATAGCGTCGAAATTTTCGACGAGCGGGAACATCCGGGGGGTGTGATGCGTTACGGTATTCCGAACTATCGTCTGCCGGATTACAAGCTGTATGCCGAAATCGATGTCATCCGGAATCTCGGCGTCAAAATCCATCTGGGCTATACCGTCCGTCAGGCCAGGGAATTCCAGGATAAAGGTTATGACGCCACTTTGCTGGCAACCGGTATGCAGAATTCGAAACGGCTGGGTGTTCCCGGCGACGATCAGGATTTCGTCATCGGGGGCATGGATTTCCTTTCTGCGGTCCGCTCGGGCAAGAATCCGCGTGTCGGCCCTCATGTTATCGTCATCGGCGGTGGCAATGCCGCGATCGACGTCGCCATGACCGCGTTCCGCCAGGGAGCGACCAAGGTCCAGATGTGGTATCGCCGGAACAGGAAACAGATGCCCGCCAACCCGCATGAAGTGGAACTGGCTCTGGCTGAAGGCGTGGAACTGGTCGAATTCTGGGCTCCGACACGTATTTTCCCGGACAAGCGCATTGAATTTGAACGTTCCCGTTACGCACCGGACGCAAAAACGACTCCTCCCGTCACTGTCCGGGCCGACCAGATTTTTGCCGGTATCGGCCAGGAAGCGGATCTCGGCTGGCTTGATGGAACGAAAATCGAAACGAAATGGGGCAATATCGTTTGCGATCCCGTTACCCTGCAAACCGGAGAACCCGGAATTTTTGCCGGAGGCGATATCGCTCACGGCGCCAGCACAGTGGTTGCCGCAATCGGTTCAGGCAAACGGGCGGCCGAATCCATCCATTCCTGGCTGATGGGAATTCCGGCCGATTTCGAATCGCTGGAACCGAAACGGCGTGACGAAGTGCCTTTTCTTCCGTCCACTCCCCAACAGAGGACATCGTCAGACCGTGCGCATATTGAGGAAAACGACCCGTTGACCCGTCGTGTCTCCCACGATTTCATGCAGAAAGACTGGGACGAAAAAGTTGCTGCCGTGGAAGCGGAACGCTGCCTGCGTTGCGATATCTGTATCGGTTGCGGTCTCTGCGAACTGGCCTGTATGGAAGTCGGAGCCGAAGCCCTCAAAATGGTGGAAACAAAGGGGGGACGTATGGTGTTCAAGGATTTCACGACACCGGCCGAAAAATGTATCGGCTGCGGGGCCTGTACTTCTGTCTGTCCGACCGGTGCGATCATTGTCGAAGACCGTGATGGATTCCGCATTACGGAAATCACGGGGACGATCGTACGCAAGCAGCCGTTGCAGGTCTGTTCCTGCTGTGGTGAAACGTTCTCCGCCTCGGCAAGACAATATCACAAGACGCGCGATACACTGGGCAAAAAGGTACTTGAAGAAATGTTATGTCCGGCGTGTGCCCGAATCCAGTCGGCAAAATCCATGAAAGAAATGCAATGGATGGCACAGCTCTTCTGATCGGCTGAAACGCTTGCGTTATCAGGTGGTATGACGGTCCAACAGCCAGTCGACCACCTGATTTTCCTTATTCAGATCAAGCCATGTTACAGATCGTGGCAAATTGTCCGGTTTTTCCCTGTCCGATGCGACGGCTTCAATGTAATCATCGCCCGGATACATGGGCTTTTTCCCCAGCGCCGGCCTGAAAATCTCGATTCTTGGAATAGCGACCTTGCTAAACCCTTCCACCAGTGTCAAATCGGCCGGCTTCATACGGCATACCAACTCATTCAGTGTGGGCTCGCTTTCGTTTCTCAATTCGTGTGCCAGCATGTAGCGATAGGGAGAAGTCAACATGACCTCTGCCGCTCCCGCCTGCCTCAACCTCGCACTGTCTTTTCGCGGTGGTTCCAGTTCCACGTCATGATGACTGCTTTTGATCACATTGACCCGCAATCCCATCAGGGACAGCAAAGGCAATATTTTTTCCAGCAAAGTGGTCTTTCCGCTG
The DNA here is from genome assembly GCF_027116575.1 of Oxalobacter aliiformigenes. Lineage (GTDB taxonomy): Bacteria > Pseudomonadota > Gammaproteobacteria > Burkholderiales > Burkholderiaceae_D > Oxalobacter > Oxalobacter aliiformigenes. The sequence continues at coordinate 2,151,863 of NZ_CP098252.1, forward strand.
CCGGACCAGCCACATACACCCACCAACGGATACCTCGGTCTGTAATGTTCCATAAACTCTCATCTTTCAAAATTTTCATCTGTTCCGAACAACGCGGCATTATTTTGAAACGTCCAGATATTGCCAGTCAGACAGCAAAATCGGATGCTTCTTGAATCCCATCACCCAGGGCCGGACAAGCCAGTTCCGTGTACGGGACACATGGACTGACCATGCCGTATCGGCTTCCATCTGACGGTTCATTTGCACATAGAGACGATTCCGTTTTTCTCCCGGCGGCAGCTGTATAGCCTGCCGGTACAATGCATCAAAGGCTTTCGAGCGATAACAACCGTAATTGCCTTGCCCCGCATTCGGCCCATAAAGCAATTGCATGAAATTTTCCCCCTCAGGATAATCGGCATGCCATGCACCGCCCCACATCATCAGGCGACAGCCTGCGGCATCTTTCAAATTGTCGGCGAAATTGCCGACTTCAAACATGACTTTGACACCTATCCTGTCCAGCCCTCTTTTCCAGATTTCTGAAACCACCCGGGAACTGGCATTGGCTTCCGTCCTGATTTTCAACACAAGCGGCGAGCCATCCGGCATCGTCCGGTAACCATCCTGTTGCCGCCGATACCCGAAATGATCCAGCAAACGGGAAGCCAGTTCCGGTTCATAGGCAATACTGCTTCTGTAAGCCGGATCGTGACCAGCCACACCGGGAGGAATGATCATTTGCGCCTTGCTCGCCTGACCGTTTCTCAACAGCTCGATCTCAGCCTGTGTGTTGTACGACATGGCAATCGCTCTCCGCAAGGCGATTTTTTCCCTGCTGTATCCTCCCGTTACAGGATCTTGCATATTGAAAAGTGTGTAAGTCACCTCGGGTTCGACCATGGAATACTGCTTTATGCCCTGATCGGTGAATTCCGGTTTCAACTTTCCATGATCCAGTGCGACAGGAGCAGCCAATTGCGGCAGTTTGTCAAAATCGATTTTGCCCTCCTGAAACGAAAGCCAGCGCGACTGTTCTTCTTCAATGACGGAAATTTCCACCCGACCGATTTGAGGCATTTTCTTGCCTTTCATGTCACGCACCAGTTGATCGTCCCAGGGATCGCCACTCGGCTCAAAATTCCATACAAACCCCCGATAATACGGATTGGCTTCAAGGACAATCCGGCTTCGCGGAACATAATCCCTCAACATGTAGGGTCCTGTTCCGACAGGATGTACCGCATTCCGGTCTCCATATGTTTCGACAGCTTCCCTCGACACGGCGGCTAACGCACCATATGCCAGCAAATAAGGAAAATTGGAATCCGGAACATTCAGTTTGATCCGCAAGGTATAACGATCCAGTGCCTGCAATCCGAAAACCGTCTCATCATAATCGAACCGGCCTGTTTTCCTGGCTTTTTCAACCTGTCTGTCCAACCCGGCAATTTTTCCTCTTATGAAACCCGCGGAAGGAGAACGGTTTGCCGGGTCCGCCAGTCGCTTGATGGAATAGACATAATCATTTGCCGTCAGCTCCCGTTTCCGGTTTCCGAAAACGGGATCGGGAGCGAAAAAAATATTTTTTTTCAGACGGAACGTATAGGTTTTGCCATCCGGACTGATTTCCGGCATTGCCTCGACCGTATTGGGAACGAGTCTGGCAGGACGCGCAAGATAGTCATATGTCAACAGCGTCTCGAATATGGCGTCAGCAACCCAGCCGGAATAATAATTCTGCGTACGCACCATATCGAATCCGTCATCGGCGGCTTCGAAAACACTGTGAATCACCTTGTTCGGATCGGCCGGAAATGAGTTCCCCGCCACAAACAGGCAAAACACTGGCAACAATAAAATCATTGCCAGTTTTTTAAGGACTGGCCCTCCTGTTTTTTCCGGTATTCGTTTTCGCATGAGTCTGATCTGTCCATTCCTGCCGATCGAAAATCGCAACACTTCACTGTTTTTGTCCGAACACGATGAATTTATCTGCTCATTTATTTTAGGCATTATAATTTCATGTTTATGCCATTTTTCAAAAAACGTTGATGAAGGTCTTCCGCGGATTCTCGTACAATTCTCCACACGATCCCTGTGCATTGGCGATCGGCAATTTCGACGGTGTGCACAAAGGGCATATGGTACTACTTGCCAGATTGCGCGAAGCCGCTGACCGGCTTCACCTGCCTGCGAACGTACTGACTTTCAACCCTCATCCACGGCAATACTTCGCGCTGAAAACCGGAACAATGGCTGACGCTCCCGCAACCATTACACCATTGCGCGAAAAAATACAGGCCCTGTCCCGCTGCCATATCGATCAGGTAATGATCGCCAGATTCAATAACACGACTGCCGACCTTTCCTCTGAAGAATTCATCGAAAAGATTCTCGTAAAAGCCCTGAACGTCAAATGGCTTATTATTGGTGAAAATTTCCGGTTCGGCAAAGGACGCACCGGAACAACAGACGAGTTGAAAAAAGCCGGAGAACGATACGGTTTCCATGTCGAGGTTCTGCCTGCGGTTAAAGATGAAAACGGACGCATTTCTTCCTCATGTATCCGGAAGGCACTTGAAGAGAGTGATTTTGAAACCGTCGCCACGCTCCTCGGCAAACCTTACGCCATTTCCGGACATGTCGTACATGGTGACAAAATCGGCCGGAATCTCGGATTTCCGACTGCCAATGTACCCATCCGGCATTACAATCCCATTCTGTCGGGTGTATTCATTACACGTGTTCACGGTTTGTCAGAAAACCCTCTTCCTTCGGTATCGATGATCGGGGTAAGACCGACCATCGAAAGCAACCGGCACATGATGCTGGAGACGCATATCCTCGATTTTGACCGCAGTTGCTACGGTTCGCTCATACAAGTCGAATTTTTGAAAAAATTGCGGGATAATCAAAAGTTTCCCGATCTGGAAACTTTGACGGCAGCTATCCAGAACGATGTCAATATCGCCAGATCGTATTTTACAAAACATAAAACACCCGTTAAAAATTGACTGAAAGACGGGCAGAAACGGTAAAATCTGTCGTCTGATCCGTTGCAACCCAAGTTAAGTGTGATAAAAATGTCTAATAAACCATCTGACCAGTCCGGTAAAAAACAGCAGGACAAAAACAAACTGGGCAAGGAATATCCGGTCAACATGCCCGATACACCATTTCCCATGAGAGGTAATCTTGCCAAACGGGAACCCGAATGGATCAAGGAATGGCAGGACAAAAAGATTTATCACCGAATCCGGAAAGCTGCCGCAGGACGTCCCCAGTTCATCCTGCACGATGGGCCTCCCTATGCCAACGGCGACATTCATATCGGTCATGCCGTCAATAAAATTCTGAAAGACATCGTCGTCAAGTCGCGCGGCCTCGCGGGTTTTGATGCCCCTTATGTTCCCGGCTGGGATTGCCACGGTATGCCGATTGAAATCCAGATTGAAAAAATGTACGGCAAGAATCTTTCGGCAACGGAAGTGCAGGCAAAAGCCCGTGCTTATGCCCGGGAACAGGTGGAACGCCAGAAAAAGGATTTTGTCCGGCTTGGCGTATTGGGTGACTGGGACAATCCGTATCTGACCATGAATCATCACAATGAGGCCAATGAAATCCGTGCGCTGGCCCGTTTGCTGGAAAAAGGTTATGTCTTTCGGGGACTCAAGCCCGTCAACTGGTGCTTTGATTGCGGTTCGGCTCTGGCCGAAGCGGAAGTGGAATACCAGGACAGGCGTGATCCTGAAATCGATGTCGGCTTCCCTTTTGCCGAGCCGGAAAAAGTCGCCGCGGCATTCGGGCTGGGAAACCTTCCATTACCTCAGGGTTATGCCGTTATCTGGACGACCACGCCCTGGACTATCCCGGCCAACCAGGCATTGAATGTACATCCCGAATTCGACTATGCGTTAGTCGAAACGGAAAAAGGCCTTCTGATCGTCGCGGAAGAACGTGCGAAACTGCCGTCTTCCGAAACAGGCAAAACACTGCTGCAAAAACGTTACGGTCTGAATGTATGGAAAATACTGGCCTCGACAAAAGGCGCCAAACTGGAAGGGATCCGTTTCAGGCATCCGTTGTATGATGCCCACGAAGGTTATCGGCGCCTGTCTCCGGTTTATGCGGAAGAATACGTCACACTGGACACAGGAACCGGCATCGTCCATTCGGCACCGGCTTACGGGGTAGACGATTTTCTGTCCTGCAAATCGCACGGCATGAAAGATGATGAAATCCTGAATCCGGTTATGGGCAACGGGCATTATGTCTCCACCCTGCCTCTTTTCGGCGGCATGATGATCTGGGACGCATCCAGACTGATTTGCAATACCATGCAGGAAGCCGGAACGCTTTTCAACCTTGATATGATGACACACAGCTATATGCACTGCTGGCGTCACAAAACTCCGATCGTCTACCGCGCCACATCGCAATGGTTTGCCGGAATGGACATCAAGCCGAATGATACGGATATGACATTGCGGGAAACGGCCCTTATGGGGGTTGACCGGACAACATTTTATCCGGACTGGGGAAAAGCCCGGTTGCAGGGAATGATCGCCAACCGCCCTGACTGGACACTGTCGCGTCAGCGTCAATGGGGCGTTCCCATGGCCTTTTTCGTCCATCGTGAAACCGGTGAGCTGCACCCGAGAACCCTCGAACTGCTGGAAGAAATCGCCAAACGGGTCGAAAAGGAAGGAATTGAAGCCTGGCAGACACTGGATCCGAAAGAACTGCTGGGAGACGACGCCGGGTTGTACGAAAAAAACCGTGACACGCTGGACGTCTGGTTCGATTCAGGGGCGACACACCTGACCGTGTTGCGCGGTTCCCATGCCCGTGAATTGCGTTTTCCCGCCGATTTGTACCTGGAAGGTTCCGACCAGCACCGGGGATGGTTCCATTCTTCCCTGCTGACGTCATCCATGCTGGATGGATGCCCTCCGTATAAAATGCTGCTGACACACGGCTTCGTGGTCGATGGTGAAGGCAAGAAAATGTCGAAATCCATGGGAAACGTCATTTCCCCACAAAAAGTGTTCGATACACTGGGTGCGGATATCCTGCGACTCTGGGTGGCATCAACCGATTATTCCGGGGAATTGTCCATTTCCGACGAAATCCTGAAACGTGTCACGGAATCATATCGCCGCATCCGCAATACCCTGCGTTTCCTGCTATCGAATACGGCGGACTTCGATCCCGAAAAAGACGCCATCGCCATCGACGAATTGCTGGAAGTCGATCGTTACGCCATTGCCTCCATGAAATCGCTTCAGACCGACATCATGGCGCATTATGACAAATTCGAGTTCCATCCGGTCGTTGCCAAATTGCAAACATATTGTTCAGAAGAACTGGGCAGTCTCTATCTCGATATCCTGAAAGACAGACTTTACACTTCCGGTACCGTTTCCAAAGCCCGGAGATCGGCCCAGACAGCCTTGTGGCATATTACACATGCCCTGTTGCGCCTGATGGCTCCGATCCTGTCGTTCACATCCGAAGAAGCCTGGAAAGCATTCGCATCCGGCAAAGAATATGAAGACAGTGGGGAAACCCTTTTCACGCTGACGGCCTATCGCCTGCCGGAAATCAGTGATGAAAAAGCACTGCTCGACAAATACGGCAAACTGAAGGCGATTCGTGCAGATGTCATGAAACAGCTGGAAGAAGTCCGCATAGCAGGCCGGATCGGTTCATCCCTGCAGGCTGAAATCGAGATAAAAGCTTCCGGAGAAAAATACCGGTTGTTAAAGAGTCTGGATGACGACCTGAAATTTTTGATGATCACATCCCGTGCGGATGTGATCGAAGTGTCGGATCCGGCTTCGGAGACGATTACCGTCAAACCGTCACAATATCAGAAATGCGAGCGTTGCTGGCATTATCGCAGCGATGTGGGAGCGGATCCGAAGCATCCGCTGATTTGTGCCCGCTGTGCAGCCAATCTGTTCGGCAACGGCGAAAAACGCGAATTCGTATAATTTGACTTTCTTTCACGCCACCGGTGTGTCCATCACAGCCGGTGGCTTTTGCAAATATAAATATGGCAACCAGAAATCTCTACTATAAAAACAAAACCGGTATACTGCCGTGGCTAGGTCTTGCCATCCTGATCGTTGTCCTTGATCAACTCAGCAAAGTCTGGATATCCTGTACCTTAAATTATGGACAAACCATCAAACTGACTCCTTTTTTCAACCTGATGCTTGTCTACAACAAGGGAGCCGCTTTCAGTTTCCTGGCTTCCCAGGCCGGGTGGCAACGATATTTTTTCACGGTAATCAGTATTGCCGCCATCATATTCATCATCTATTTGCTGAAACGGCACGCCCAGCAAAAATTGTTCTGTCTGTCCCTTGCCCTGATTCTGGGGGGAGCCATCGGCAATCTGATTGACCGTTCACTGTATGGTCATGTCATCGATTTTCTGGACATGCACGCTTTCGGATGGCACTGGCCGACATTCAATATCGCGGATTGCGGCATTACAATCGGTGCCGTGCTGTTTATTATGGATGAACTGAAACGCGTCAGAAAAAACTGATCCGTGTTTCGGCATTGTTTCACGATTCTGGAGAAAGTATGGATTTGTCCGGCAAAAGAATTTTACTGGGATTGACAGGCGGTATCGCCTGTTACAAATCGGCTGAATTTGCGCGTGCCATGATCCGCGAGGGAGCGTCCGTTCAGGTCGTCATGACAGAAAGCGCACAGAAATTTATCACACCCGTCACCATGCAGGCACTGACCGGGCATACCGTCTTCACCGATTCCTGGGATGACCGTCTTGAAAACAACATGCCGCATATCGATCTGACACGTCAGGCCGATCTTGTCGTCATCGCTCCCTGCTCTGCCAATTTCATGAGCAAGCTGGCCAATGGACTGTGTGACGACCTGTTATCCACTCTGTGTCTGGCCAGACCGTCAACCATTCCTTTTCTGATTGCCCCGGCGATGAACGCCGAAATGTGGAAAAAACCGGCGACCCGACGAAATGTAAACCAGCTCAGAGAAGACGGAACGCTGATCATGGGACCAGCTTCAGGATATCAGGCCTGCGGCGAAATCGGGGATGGCCGCATGCTGGAACCGGCCCAGCTGCTGGAAGAAGTCATTGCCGCATTGCAACCCAAATGGCTGGCAAACCGGCGTGTGCTGATAACTGCCGGCCCGACATTTGAACCGATCGACCCCGTCCGCGGCATCACAAACCGCTCCTCAGGCAAAATGGGCTATGCCATCGCCCGTGCGGCACGTGAGGCCGGTGCCTCCGTAACACTGATTTCAGGTCCGACCGCTCTTGATACGCCTTATGGCGTAAAACGTATCGATGTTATGACGGCTATCCAGATGCGCGATGCCGTCATGTCGCACATCAGCAAACAGGATGTTTTCATTTCCGTGGCAGCCGTTGCCGACTGGAGAGTCGCCAATAAGAGTGAACAGAAAATCAAGAAAAACGGCAATGGTCATTCACCGACACTTGAGTTTGCTGAAAATCCGGATATTCTTGCCTCAATCGCCGCGCTGCCCGATCCTCCTTACTGCGTCGGATTCGCCGCGGAATCCGAAAAGCTGAAACAGCATGCCGAAGAAAAACGCAAGAAGAAAAACATTCCTTTGCTGGTCGGAAATATCGGCCATGAAACCTTCGGAAAGGATGAGAACACCCTGATTCTGTTCGATGAAACCGGCAGCCTTGAATTACCGCACGGAAGCAAGCAGATTCTGGCACGCCAGCTGATCGAACAAATCTCAAAACGGCTATAGCGACAAGAAGTATCCATGAAGACGATCGACATCAAAATACTGGACCCGCGTATGAAGGAATATCTTCCCTCATACGCGACAAGTGGCAGCGCCGGACTGGACCTGCGCGCATGTATTGCGGAACCGGTCGCGCTGGCACCCGGCGAAACACAACTGGTTCCGACCGGCCTGGCCATTCATATTGCCGATCCGGGATATGCCGCTCTCATTCTGCCCCGCAGTGGTCTCGGACACAAGCATGGCATTGTACTGGGCAATCTGGTTGGCCTGATCGATTCGGATTATCAGGGCCAATTGATGATTTCGACCTGGAACAGGGGAACCGAACCGTTCACGTTCAATCCGATGGAAAGACTGGCCCAACTGGTTATTGTCCCGGTTCTGCAGGTCGAATTCAATATCGTCGATGAATTCGAAACAAGCTCACGAGGAACCGGCGGTTTCGGCAGTACTGGAAAAATCTGATTTGAGGTAACAAAAGCATGATAAAACGTTTGCTATTGGTAAAACATTCCATTCTGAACAGCAGAATATTGCCACGACTTGCATGTGTATGCTGTGCCGTACTCGTTTCTGCCTGTGCAACGGATACAGGATGGCTCGACAACGAGGAAACAGTGCTTGAAACGGCAGGCCCCGCCAAACTCAAACAAGTTGTCGCCATGCAGGACCGGCTTGACAGGGTCGGTGGCAAACTGTTGATCAACAATGCTCCGTTGTGCAGAAAACAACTCCGCAATCTTCTGGGTTTCAGCGTAGCGAACAAATACACCTATTCGCCATCCCTGGCGGCACTGGCTTCGGAAATGTACGGTCTGGACGACAGGCTTCAGGTGATGAATGTCATTCCCGACAGTGGTGCAGAACGTGCCGGACTGCAACGCGGCGACATATTGCTGCGTATCGACAACAAACCGGTTCCCCAGGGCATACACGCCGAACGCGATACAGTAGAGATGCTCTCATCGCTTGTTTCCAAGAAAAAATCTCTCAACCTGACCGTTTTGCGCAACAAGGTTCCCAGAAAAATGACCGTATCTCTTACACCCGCCTGCGGATTCCGCATTGAACTGGGACAGACCGGCAATGTCAATGCCTATTCCGATGGCAACCGTATTCTGGTAACCCAGGGCATGATGTTATTTGCAAAATCGGATGAAGATCTGGCTTATATCCTGTCCAAGGAAATGGCACACAATGTACTGGGACATACCAAAACCCTGCAAAACACGCATGCCGCGACATCACTGATCGACAATCTCATGCTTACCCCTCCGCGTCAGGCAACCTCTACCGGTCTGAAACCCATGCCGAAAAAATTCGATATTGACGCGGACACACTGAGTCTGGCCATGTCTTTGAGAGGAGGCTATGGAATTGATAACGCCACCCGCTTCTGGAAAAGGCTTGCCTACCGCTTTCCGGCGACAAACGCCATGAACTACACAGCCTTGCATCCGGCCACATCAGCCCGTCTCGAGGCAATGCCAAACGCGATCACACGCATCAAGGCTATCGACAAACGGAGAAAAGCGCTGGCCACGCCGAAGTGATATCTCGCGACACGACACAAATAACCGGAAAATCCGTATTCAGATCCGGATATTCCGTCTTATACAGAAAAACGATGACACAAGGAACCCGAAATTAATACATCACTGATTTTCACGCTGCTTGCCGTTGTCTGTATCGGCAGCATCAGCATTACGCTGGCAGCGGTATTGTCCTTTTCCGTTCTGGCCAGAATGATCGAGCTGATGATCAGCCTGTCAGTCGGCATGATGCTCTCGACTTCTCTCTTGCATGCCCTGCCTGAAGCATTCGAAATGCATGTGCAGCCGAACCGGCTTTTTCTGACCTTGCTGATCGGACTGCTGGCTTTTTTCCTGCTCGAAAAGTTTTCCATTCTCCGTCATTCACATCATCATGAAGGAGACGGGCATCATCATGAAAAAGGTTTCGACAAACATGAAGCCGGATCGGCAGGCTGGATGATCCTCGTCGGACACGGATTTCACAGCATCACGGACGGCATTCTTATTTCCGCCGCTTTCCTGGCCAACCCTTACCTTGGCCTGATAACCAGTCTGGCGATTCTGGCACATGAAATCCCCCAGCAAGTCGGAGATTTCATCGTCATGCTAAATGCAGGATTTACCCGCAAACGGGCCTTTTTTTACAGCCTGAGCAATACCGCAACTGCCATGACCGGGGCTCTGATCGGTTACCATACTCTGGGACGGGCACAGGAATTGATCCCGTATGTTCTGACGCTGGCATCAGCCGGCTTCATTTATATTGCCCTAAGCGATCTGATACCCCAAATGCAGCGCCGCAGTACGATTCGCGAGACCATCCCCCAGATCGCTCTTGTCGCGCTGGGAATCGCCGTCATTTTCACCATTACTCACGGCCTCCATCATTCGCACTGATTCTCTGCCCGGCCACAACGCTAGCGTTCCGTCAACAGCAATTTGATGGCAAGTCCCACAAACACGGTCCCGGCAAGCCGGTTGATCCAGCGCTGGGCATTGGCCGACCGGCTCAACCATTCGCCCAGTGAACCGGCGGCCAGGGCAATGGCACCAAATACCAGAATGGCCGAAAGGATAAAAACGAAACCCAGCACCAGCATCTGAATTGCCAGTGATCCTCTCGCCGGATCGGCGAACTGGGGCAAAAATGCCAGAAAAAAGATACTGACTTTCGGATTGGTGATATTCATAAAAATACCACGACGATACAACTGGCCGCTTCCGAGAGCGGAGATTCCGTTTCCGTCAATGGATGCCGCTCCGCTTCTGAAGGCTCCCCATGCCAGATAGAGCAGATAAGTGGCTCCTGCCGCTTTCAACAGGGTAAACGCCAACTCCGATGTCTTGAAAATAACAGCCACCCCCAAAGCAACGGCGGATGTATGGAACATCAACCCCGTACACAATCCCAGAACAACCAGCAGTCCGGCCTTTTTCCCCTGCAAGGCCGACTGGGTCAGAACAAATATATTGTCCGGCCCCGGAACGATGGCAAGAACAAGACAGGCCAGAAAATAAGTCCCCAGAATATCGATTGGAATCATTTGAAACAGAAATACCAGACCAAAACGGACAGAATACCTGAAGAAAAACGCCATTTGAATCGGTTTTCCGTATTTTTCCGACGATTTTTTCATGGAAAAACATCGGCGATACCAGCGAAACATCTGATCCAATTGACGTCAAATTATTGATACGTCTATAATTTCACTCTTTCCGTCCGTTCCGGAAAAATAACAGAAGGCTGTGTCCGCTTTTTAATTCAGGCGGAACCACCCGTTTGAACGTGTAAAACACAATACAGGAATTTACTATGAAAACCTTTTCCGCAAAGGACAGCGAAGTCCAGCGTGACTGGTTTGTGATTGACGCAACCGACAAGGTTCTCGGACGTGTCGCCAGCGAAGTGGCACGCCGTCTGCGTGGCAAACACAAACCGGAATTCACCCCTCATGTCGATACCGGCGATTACATCATCGTCGTCAACGCCAGCAAACTGCGCGTTACCGGCAACAAGATGACTGACAAGAAATACTATCGCCACAGCGGTTTCCCTGGTGGTATCTACGAAACGACCTTTGAAAAAATGCAGCAGCGTTTTCCGGGTCGGGCACTTGAAAAAGCCGTCAAAGGCATGCTCCCGAAGGGTCCTTTGGGCTATGCCATGATCAAAAAGCTGAAAGTGTATGCGGATGCAACCCATCCTCACAGCGCCCAGCAGCCCAAGCCACTTGAAATCTAAGGAGCAGACATGATCGGTAACTACAATTACGGAACCGGCCGTCGCAAAAGTGCTGTGGCTCGTGTTTTTCTTAAAGCAGGCTCAGGAAAAATCACCGTTAACGGCAAACCGGCTAACGAATATTTCTCTCGCGAAACCGGCCTGATGGTCATTCGCCAGCCACTTGAACTGACCGACAATGTCGAGCGTTTCGATATCATGGTCAACGTATCCGGCGGTGGTGAATCCGGCCAGGCAGGTGCTGTCCGTCACGGGATCACCCGTGCATTGATCGACTACGACATCGGCCTGAAACCGGCACTGTCCAAAGCCGGCTTCGTCACCCGTGATGCACGCGAAGTTGAACGCAAGAAAGTCGGTCTGCGCAAGGCACGCCGCGCAAAACAGTTCTCCAAACGTTAATTTGTCCCGTACGGTATCCTCCGATATCGTACAAGGTTTTTTCAGAGTCGTCTGGCTTGCGTCAGACGACTTTTTTTCTGGCTGCCATTGCGGCAAAACCGGATAAACCGGCTAAAATAAAAGTCGTATTTCATTCTATTTTCAGGGAGGCAAACATGATTAAAGTCGGCATCGTCGGCGGTACGGGATATACAGGTGTCGAACTGTTGCGCATTCTTTCCGCCCACCCGGATGTGGAACTCACCGCCATTACATCACGGGGAGACAGTGGAACTCCTGTCGCGGATATGTTTCCTTCCCTGCGTGGTATCGTCGATCTGGCTTTTACCTCTCCAGACGAATCGGATCTGCAAAAATGCGACGTCGTCTTTTTCGCCACTCCGCATGGTATCGCCATGTCCCATGCAAGGGACCTGCTTGCCACCGATGTCAGGATCATTGACCTTGCCGCCGACTTCCGGCTGAAAGACACAGCGGAATTCGAAAAATGGTATGGTATGCCGCATGCCTGCCCGGATATATTGAAGGAAGCGGTTTACGGACTGGTTGAAGTCAATCGCGAAGCAATCAGAAAAGCCCGGGTCATCGGATTGCCCGGTTGTTATCCCACATCCATACAACTTGGCTTTGCCCCGCTGCTAAGTCAGGGCAAACCGCTGGTCAATGAATCCATGCTGATTGCGGATTGCAAATCGGGTGTTTCGGGGGCTGGCCGAAAAGCGGCGGTCGGATCGCTGTTTTCCGAATCGGCAGACAACTTCCATGCCTATGGCGTCAAAGGCCATCGCCATCTCCCCGAAATCGTTCAGGGACTCAAGGCGATAACCGGCAATACCCGTGAAATAGGCCTGACATTCGTGCCTCACCTGACTCCCATGATCCGGGGAATACATTCAACCCTGTATGCCACTCTGAATCCGGAATCGTCGGATATCGACATCCAGGCATTGTATGAAAACCATTACCGTAACGATCCGTTCGTCGATGTCCTGCCCGCTGGCTCCCACCCGGAAACACGGTCCGTACGTGCCTCGAATTATCTGCGCATTGCGGTACACAGACCCGGAAACGCCAATACACTGGTCATTCTTGTCGTGGAAGACAACCTGGTCAAAGGCGCTGCAGGACAAGGCGTCCAGTGTATGAACCTGATGTTCGGCCTTGACGAAACGACCGGCCTCAGACAGGTTCCGGTATTGCCATAATGCATGACAAACAGAAATTCCGGAACATGTTTATAATGAATGTACTTTTAAATTCCGGAGTAAACAATGAGTGACAATCAAGAAATGCCGGCACCGATCAATTTCACCGACAATGCCGTAAAGAAAGTCGCCGAACTGATTGCCGAAGAAGGTAACCCCAATCTGAAATTGCGTGTCTTTGTGCAGGGCGGTGGTTGTGCAGGTTTCCAGTACGGCTTCACTTTCGACGAAAACGTCAATGAAGACGATACAACCATGATGAAAGACGGAATCCAGCTTTTGATAGACCCGATGAGCTACCAGTATCTTGTCGGTGCCGAAATCGATTACAAGGAAGATATCAACGGATCCCAATTCGTCATCAAGAATCCGAACGTCACCACAACTTGTGGTTGCGGTTCATCATTTGCCCCCTGAATTCGTTCCGAACACAAAAAAGGACGCAGATCTGCGTCCTTTTTTGTCCTTTCTTCCGACAGAAAAACCACATGAACCGGCCATCTGGCAGACTTTTCCGGTTTCTGCTATACTTGACTAAAATATTCAACTAATAGGCATTCAGGCAAAATCCCATGCGATTGACGACGAAAGGACGTTTCGCGGTAACGGCTATGATAGACGTCAACCGATACCAGCAAAACGGTCCGGTTCCTCTGGCAGGTATCAGCGAGCGACAGGATATCTCTGTTGCTTATCTGGAGCAACTGTTTTCTAAACTCCGTCGCGGAAATTTGGTCAAATCGATACGCGGTCCGGGAGGTGGATACGTTCTGGCGAAAGACGCCGGAGATATCACTATTGCCGATATTGTCTTTGCCGTAGATGAACCGCTTGATGTCACACGCTGTGGCGGCAGCGGCAATTGCGCGAAAGGCAGTATCAAATGTGTCACCCATAACTTATGGGCGAGCCTGAATGAAAGAATCATCGATTATCTGGAATCCGTCACATTGTCTGATCTTTCCGGAAAAGAAACAGGCACAGCGCAGGACAAACAGAATTCCGGCAAAATTGCGCTTTATGCAAAACCGGCGAAACAAAAGGATATGACAGCATGAACAATCCGGCACAAACCACACAATGCAGCATTCTGAGGGAATTGACACACGATGCGACGCATCCCGTCTATATGGATTATTCGGCCACGACACCCGTTGATCCACGTGTAGCGGAAAAAATGATTCCTTATTTATGCGAAAAATTCGGCAACCCGGCCTCAAACAGCCACATATACGGCTGGGAAGCGGAAAAAGCCGTTGAAGAAGCACGGTCTCATGTCGCGGCCCTGATCAATGCCGACGCACGCGAAATTGTATGGACTTCAGGCGCAACGGAAGCAAACAACCTGGCCATCAAAGGCGCCGCACAATTTTACAAGACAAAAGGCAGACACATCATCACAGTCAAGACCGAACACAAATCGGTTCTGGACACATTCAGGGAACTGGAACGTGAAGGATTCGAGGCGACTTATCTGGATCCCCAGGAAAATGGTCTGATCACCCTGGAACAGCTGGAAAAGGCTATTCGTCCTGATACCATTCTGGTGTCCGTCATGATGGTCAACAATGAAATCGGCGTTATCCAACCGGTGGATGAAATCGCCGAACTCTGCCGAAGCAAAGGCGTGATTTTCCATTGCGATGCCGCGCAGGCCGCCGGCAAGATGGAAATTGACCTGCAAAAGACAAAAGTGGATCTGATGACCCTGACCGCACACAAAATATGCGGTCCCAAAGGGATTGGAGCACTGTTCGTACGCCGTCGTCCACGTATCCGTCTGGAAGCCCAGATGCACGGAGGCGGACATGAACGAGGCATGAGATCGGGCACGCTTGCCACACACCAGATTGTCGGTATGGGTGAAGCCTACCGGATCGCCAGGGAAGAAATGAAAGAAGAAGTGGCACGGATAAAGGTACTTGCCAAACGGCTTGCCGATGGACTGGGCCAGATTGAAGCCGTTGTCTTCAATGGTGATATGGAACACCGTATCCCTCACAACCTGAATGTCAGTTTCAACTACGTGGAAGGCGAATCGCTGATGATGGCAATGAAAGGACTGGCTGTTTCTTCCGGTTCAGCCTGTACCTCTGCCAGTCTGGAACCTTCTTATGTGCTTCGTGCACTGGGCCGGAGCGATGAGCTTGCCCACAGTTCCATCCGTTTCACGATCGGACGTTTCACAACGGAAAAAGAAGTGGACTTCGCCATTGATCTGGTAAAAACCCAGGTTGCCAAATTGCGCGAACTCTCGCCGCTTTGGGAAATGTACAAGGACGGTATCGATATCAGTACCATTCAGTGGGCCACTCACTGAAAACGATTGCTGGAGAACAGGAAATGACTTATTCGAACAAGGTAATTGACCACTACGAAAACCCGCGCAATGTCGGAAGCTTCGACAAGGATGATGACACTGTCGGCACAGGAATGGTAGGCGCTCCGGCCTGTGGCGATGTGATGCGTCTGCAAATCAAGGTCAACGCCGACGGAATGATTGAAGATGCCCGTTTCAAAACCTATGGCTGCGGATCGGCAATCGCATCCAGTTCACTGGTCACAGAATGGGTAAAAGGCAAAACACTGGATGAAGCGCTGAAAATCAAGAATTCCGAGATAGCGGATGAACTGGCCCTTCCTCCTGTCAAAATCCACTGTTCCATTCTGGCGGAAGATGCGATCAAGGCGGCTGTCGACGATTATCAGAAACGACAGGAAAAAAAGAACAAACTCAAATGACGCAGGAAATGACATGGCAATTACACTGACTGAAAAAGCGGCCAATCACATCACCCGTTTTCTCGAACGACGGGGAAAGGGCATCGGGCTACGATTCGGCGTACAGACAACCGGCTGTTCCGGCATGTCTTACAAACTGGAATATGTTGACGAACCCCAGGCCGACGACAGGATTTTCGAATCCAACGGCGTCAGGATTTTCGTCGATCCGAAAAGTCTTCCTTATCTTGACGGTACGGAACTGGATTATGCACGCGAAGGTCTGAACGAAGGATTCAGGTTCTCGAATCCGAACGTAAAAGATACCTGTGGCTGCGGAAACAGTTTCAAGGTCTGATTCTGTCCGGTACATTTCATTATGCAGAATTATTTCGAGTTTTTTAACCTGCCTGAACAATTTGCGATCGATTTACAGGGACTGGATCAGGCCTACAAGAAAATTCAGAGGCTGGTTCATCCCGATCGTTTTGTCACCGCCACCGAAGCGGAAAAACGGACGGCCATGCAATGGGCCGCCATGGCCAATGACGCTTACCGGACTCTTGGCGATCCGGTCAGACGAAGCGCTTATCTCTGCGAGCTGAACGGATATCATGTGCGGAAAGAAACGCATGTATCAATGGATCCAGAATTTTTGATGCAACAACTGGAATGGCGTGAACTGCTGCAGGAAGCCCGTGAAACGGGAAACAGGCCAATGCTCGAAAAACTGGCGGAACAACAACTTCACGTACGCCAAAAGCAAATGGAAGTTGTTGAAAACTCGCTGAACCGGCGCCAGTACGAAAATGCTGCGCAGGAAATCCGGAAAATGATGTTCCTCGAAAAATTCGGAGAGGAAATCGGCCAGGCTTTTGATGAACTCGATTCCAAACACTGAAAATGGCACTTCTCCAAATTGCAGAACCGGGCATGTCTGTCGCGCCACACCAGTTCCGTCTGGCTGTCGGTATCGATTTGGGTACGACGCATTCGCTGGTGGCGACAGTTCGCAACAGTATCCCGGAAGTACTGGAAGACGAATCACAGCGTCCGTTGCTGCCTTCAGTCGTCCGCTATTTCCCCGATGGTCATACCGAAGTAGGCTATGAGGCCAAACTGGCACAGAACCGCGATCCGAAAAACACGATCGCCTCCGTCAAACGCCTGATGGGAAGAGGCCTGAAAGACATTGCCAACAGGGAAAGCCTGCCATACCAGTTTGTCGACACCCCAGGCATGGTACGAATCGAAACGACTGCCGGACAGAAAAGTCCTGTCGAAGTTTCCGCCGAAATCCTGTCTGTTTTGAAACATCGTGCCGAAGAAGCGTTTGATGAACCGCTGGCTGGAGCAGTCATTACCGTTCCGGCCTATTTTGACGATGCACAGCGTCAGGCGACCAAGGATGCAGCGAAACTGGCAGGAATCCATGTCCTCCGCCTTTTAAGCGAACCGACTGCGGCAGCGATTGCCTATGGTCTCGATAACGCGTCAGAAGGAATTTACGCCGCCTACGATCTTGGTGGCGGGACATTCGATATATCCATCCTCAAACTGAATAAAGGCGTTTTCGAAGTATTGGCCACGGGAGGCGATTCACGACTCGGCGGGGATGATTTCGATCACCGGATCTTTTGCTGGATTATTGAAAAAGCCCATCTGAAACCGCTTTCTGCCGAAGATACCCAGCTTTTGATGACCAAGGCGCGTGAAGCAAAAGAACGGCTTTCCGCACGTGCCCGGGTTACAGTCAACACCCTGCTTTCTTCGGGAGAGAAAATCAATCTGGAACTGACGGCAAAAGTATTCGAACAAATGACGCATCCGCTTGTCTGTCGAACCATGCAGCAAGTCAAAAAAACCATACGCGATGCAGGTATCTCCATTCACGATATCAATGGAATCATCCTGATCGGAGGTGCGACACGCATGCCCCATGTCCGCAGGCAGATCCAGAAACTGTTCGGAAAAAAACCGCATGCCACAATCGATCCTGAAAAGGTTGTCGCACTTGGCGCTGCCATGCAGGCCAATCTTCTGGCGGGAAACCGTGCCCCGGGAGACGACTGGCTGCTGCTCGACGTCACTCCTCTTTCCCTCGGTATTGAAACCATGGGAGGACTGGTTGAAAAAATCATTCCGCGCAACTCGACTATTCCATGCACTTATGCGCAGGAATTCACGACCTTCAAAGACGGACAAACGGCATTGGCCATTCATGTCCTGCAAGGAGAACGGGAACTCGTCGATGACTGTCGTTCTCTGGCCCGTTTTGAATTGCGTGGCATTCCCCCTATGGCGGCAGGTGTCCCTCGCATCCGTATCACCTTTCAGGTCGATGCGGATGGGTTGCTTTCCGTTTCCGCCCGCGAAACCCATTCGGGGACGGAAGCATCCATAACCGTCAAACCTTCCTACGGTCTGACCGACAAGGAAATCGCCGCCATGCTGGAAGAGTCGGGAAAAAATGCTGAAACCGATATGCAGGAACGTGCCTTGAGAGAAGAGCGGGTTGAGGCCGAACGGACGATTCAGGCAACAGAAACCGCACTGGAAACCGATGGCGACCTCCTGAACGAAACGGAACGTACCGTAATAAAAGCCCTGATCGCCGCAACTCGTGAAACACTGCAAGGACATTCCGTTTCCGCCATTCATGAAGCGATCGAGGCATTATCCAGAGGTACGGAAAACTTTGCAGCCAAACGTATGAACCGAAGTATAAAAAAAGCATTGTCGGGCAAAACTGTCAACAATGTCATCTGATCCTGTTCCAGAATAAACATGCCGAAAATCACTGTATTGCCACATAACGTACTTTGTCCTGAAGGCGCCACTTTCGAAGCCCCTGCAGGTGAATCGATCTGCGACGCCCTGTTGGACAATCACATCGAAATAGAACATGCCTGCGGAAAATGCGGTGCCTGCAGTACCTGCCATGTCATTGTCCGCAAAGGTTTCGATTCACTATCGAAAATGAGCGAAAAGGAAGAAGACATGCTGGACAGGGCATGGGGACTTGAAGCTAATTCCCGACTTTCCTGTCAGGCAAAAATCGGCAACGAAGATCTGACGGTCGAAATACCCAGATATACCATCAACCTCGTCAGTGAAAACCGCTGACATTCAGACAGGCACGACAAATATGAAATGGTCCGATACCCGACGAATTGCAGAAGAACTGGTCGATCGCTACCCCGATACCGATCCGCTAAGTATCCGGTTCACGGATTTGCATGACTGGATCTGCCAGCTGGACGGATTCGACGATGATCCGAACCGGTCCAATGAAAAAATCCTTGAAGCCATTCTGATGGCATGGATAAAGGAAGCGGAAGACTGATACCCTTTCAACGCCAGAAACGATCAGCGTCTGTTCTGTTTCAGGATCTTTTGCTGCTCCCGTTGCCAGTCACGCGCTTTTTCGGTCTCACGTTTGTCATATTGTTTTTTGCCCTTGGCCAGTCCGATTTCACATTTGACGCGGCCTTTTGAAAAGTGCAGATTAAGCGGTACCAGTGTATAACCGGCCCGTTCCACTTTTCCGATCAGCTTGCTGATCTCGGACGCATGCATCAACAGCTTCCTGTTTCTTACCGGATCCGGTTTGACATGGGTCGATGCAGTAGGCAAAGGACTGATGTGGGAACCAAACAGAAAAATTTCACCCGACTTGACAATGACATACGCCTCTTTGAGCTGCACTCTTCCGGCCCGAATGGATTTCACCTCCCAGCCTTCCAGAGCCATCCCTGCTTCAAAGCGTTCTTCAATGAAATAATCATGAAAAGCTTTCTTGTTATCGGCAATAGTCATAAATTAACTGGCATCCTTGTATAAAATAGCGATTTTATCAAAACCATTCAGCTCCGATGACAATCGTACACAAATCGGTATTGCTCAACTACACTGCAGAACAAATGTATACGCTGGTCGAAAACATGGAAAGTTATCCGTCTTTTCTTCCCTGGTGCAACAGTGTCGATGTTTGCAGAGACGATGTCAACCATACTGCAATCGCGACAATCTCACTGAATTTCTGCGGTATCAAACAGAGTTTCACCACCTGCAATACCAATACCGCGCCGACATCCATTCAGATGAAACTGGTTCGCGGACCATTCAGCAAACTGGACGGCCGATGGACATTCACTGCGTTAAATGAACGTCAATGCCGTGTCGAGTTACACCTGAATTATGATTTTTCCCATTTTTTTCTCGAAAAACTGGTCGGTCCAGTATTCGACATTGTGTCAAACAGTCTCGTCGATTCTTTCTGCGAACGGGCAAAAAAAATATATGGATAATACGGAACGTTTCATACCCGTTCAGATCTGCTATGCCGAACCGAAAAACCAGATTCTGATTGACCTCGAAGTCCCGGAAAACACAAGGCTGATAGACGCGCTCAACCTGAGCGGGATTGAAAAAAAACTGCCTTTGGTGGTAAAAGAAGACAATATAGGTATCTTCGGAAAGAAAAAAAAGTTCGATACCTTACTGAAAGCCAACGATCGAATTGAAATCTATCGTCCACTGGAAAATTCTCCCCAGGACACCCGGCGTCGAAGACTTCTGAACATCGAATACAAATAACACTTCAGTTTCAGATCATGCCATGTTTCACAGAACATAGCGCAATTCACTCGCCTTGCAGAAAGCCGGATTTGTCCGTCATGCCTTTCAAAAGACCCGGTTCATTTCATCTTTTCCAAAAAACCGCGAATACAGACTTGTAAAATCCCGTATCCAACCCGAACAGACAATCCAGCCGGTTTTCCATTTCCAGCAAAAGCGCTTTTCCACCTTTTTGTCATTCATGGAAAATTCAACCCGCACGATTTTGATGGAAACACTTTTGACAGATTATCCCTCTTCATCAGAAAGCATGTCTTCGGACATGGCGGAACCATACCGTTTTTCCCACCGTTACCACACAGGCACAGACTCTTGGCATCCATACCTGCCGCAAGTCAATTTACCCGGCCCGGATACTTTTCCCTTTTATATTCAAAGAATTACAGCATCCCTGGACCCGAGCTATTTCCAAGGCGACACCACATGATTTCAAACCAACGCCCCGGGGAAAAACGGAAAAAGTGATACCGGCGAGAATTCAACCATCAGAAAAATGAACAAACAACAGATATGCCGAATGTTTCAGGCCCTGAAACCGCCGCCATGCTCAACCACAGCGAACAGACGCCGAATGTGACTAACGCCAGTATTCCGGAATTTCATCCTGTACCGGTGGCTGAGCAACTTTTTCAGGTTGTCTGACAGGGGGGTCCACAACCACATCCTGTTTTACCGTTTCATCTGCCAGACTGGTAAGACGGCGTCTGGATCTTGCTTTCTCTGCCAGCGCCCGTTTCCTTTCCTCAGGCAACTGCTGATATTCCTTCCATTTTTCCGTCTTTTTCACCGGATTCAGCTTTTTGAAACCCAGAAAATTCTGGCGTGCCATCCGACGCTGCTCCGGTGTCAGATTCAGCCAGTCACGGATATGATTCTGAAACCGCTGCTTTTCTTCAGGAGACATTTTCTCCATTTTACCGGCGACTTCAAGCCATTTCCTTTTCTGGGCAGCGCTTAATCCGTTCCATTCACTTTCAAGCGGCGCCAACAATTTTTTCCGGGATGCCGACAGACTTTCCCAGGATTCTCCCGAATGAACCGTCTCCGCTTCCTTTTCCATTCCCAAAAGCCCCCTGAGATTATCCAGAGGCAATACGGTATAAACCACTCCAACTGCGACGACAATCGCAATCACAACAGCCGATATCCATAAAGATACCGGCTTCTTCTTGCCTAGACGGTTCATTCGGTCCATCAACTATACCCCGGTAGTGGCCCTGTCCGCAACAAAAGCCCTGAAACCGCTATCGGCATAAGCAGAGGGAGGCAATTCATCCGAAAGCACCGCAATATCAATATCGGCGATTTCCCTTATCTGGCGCTGCTGCTCATGGTGGAAAATGCCAGCCATACCGATTGCCAGCGCAAGAACAGGCAAAGTCATTCCCAGTTTTCCCATCCATGACATACTGCCGGAAAGATAACTGCCTGTCCCGGCAAATACCTGCTGAAAAACACTGATATAAACCGGAGCGCTTTTTTTCTTCCGGCTTACAGCCAGCCGACGGGCCTGTTCCAGCCGCTGTGTAATACTCTCCGGCATTTCTTCCAGTTTCTCATTCAAGGCATGGCGCACCTTGTAAGCAAAATTTTCTTCATTCATACTCATAACTCCACTCCCCTTGCCTTGAGGGCCTTTGCCAGTGCATGCGTCGCACGCGAACAATGTGTCTTGACACTCCCGACAGAGCAATTCATCGCTTCCGCCGTTTCGGCAACATCCATATCATTCCAGTAACGCATGAGGAATGCTTCCCGTTGACGTACAGGCAATTTTTCGATTTCTTCTTCGATAATAGTCAATATTTCCGCTCTTTCAAGCTTGTCAGCGGATGATTCCACAATTTCCCTGTTTTCATCTCCCTGATAGACTTCAAGAACATCGAAATCATCGCCATCCTGATTCATCGACATACTTGAAAAAAGACTGACCCACGTATTTCTGACCTTTTCGCGGCGAAAGAAATCACTGATAGTATTTTGCAGGATACGCTGGAACAGCATCGGCAATTCCGATACCGGTCTGTCCCCGTATTTTTCGGCAAGTTTGATCATCGCATCCTGAACGATATCAAGCGCCGATTCGTCCCGCCGAACAGCATAGGCAGCCTGTTTGAATGCCCGCTTTTCAACACTTGCGAGAAAATCAGATAATTCTTTGTCTGTTGCCATTCGAATCGGCAGAAAATTCAGTCCTGCAAAATTAAAAAACACAGTCCCCGACTGTGTCAAACAGGTGCAAATGCTAGCAAAGATAGACCTGCTTGTGCAGATAGTAGTGTAAAATTACCCACTTTATACAATTGCTGAAGTATTGTACATTTGTAATTGAGTAGCGCTTGATCAAAATGTCGCAGGCGATTAGCTGCTACCGCCATTTTACCCCATGGCGGACGGTTTTCTCACATGGTGCTCATAATGCCGCCTGTCGTGAAGACATGCTTTGCTGTTTTGAAAGCTGTTTGCTCTGACCCGTATCACAAGTACGAGAAATTGTGCTTATTTTTCAATTTTCGAAATAAAATAAGAAAGATTGTCTCTTGCAATTTCAATTTCGTCAGGAAAGAGCATCCGATCAATTTCCAGTGGACCTTGAAAGGAAAGAAGTATGAGTTTAGAAATGACAGGCTCCGATATATTAGTCAGGAGTCTGGCCGAAGAAGGAGTAGAGCACGTTTTCGGTTACCCGGGTGGTTCCGTTCTCTATATTTACGACGCGATCTACAAACAGGACAAATTCAAGCACATTCTTGTCCGGCATGAACAGGCTGCCGTTCATGCCGCCGATGCTTATGCAAGAAGCTCCGGAAAAGTCGGTGTTGCACTGGTCACTTCGGGACCAGGAGTCACAAATGCCATTACAGGTCTTGCAACTGCTTACATGGATTCCATTCCGCTCGTACTGATCAGCGGACAGGTTGCAACTCATGCCATCGGTTCCGATGCATTCCAGGAATGTGATGCTGTCGGAATCACAAGGCCATGTGTCAAACACAATTTTCTCGTCAAGGACGTCAAGGATCTTGCTGTCACCATCAAAAAAGCCTTTTACATCGCCTCGACAGGCCGTCCGGGTCCGGTTCTGATTGATATTCCCAAGGACGTCAGCATGCAGTCCTGCATTTTCGATTATCCGAAAGAAATCGAAATGCGTTCCTACAAACCGATCGACAAGGGACATACAGGACAGATACGCAAAGCGGTCCAGATGATGCTTCAGGCAGAACGTCCTCTGGTCTATGCAGGTGGCGGCGCCATTCTTTCCGACTCGGCTCCTGAACTGAACCAGCTTGTTGACCGGCTTGGAGTACCGTGTGTCAATACTTTGCAGGGATTGGGATCCTACCGTGCGTCCAGTGAAAAATATATCGGTATGCCCGGTATGCATGGCATGTATGAAGCCAACATGGCCATGCAGCATTGCGATGTCCTGATTGCTGTCGGGGCCCGTTTTGACGACCGTGTCATCGGCAACCCGGATCATTTTTCCAGAGTCGACCGCAAAATCATCCATATCGATATTGATCCATCCTCCATTTCCAAACGGGTCAAGGTCGATATCCCGATCGTCGGCAACGTCAAGGACGTTCTGCAGGAAATGCTGGCCCAGCTCGATACGGCGCCATCCGGTTCGATCAACCCGCAGGCACTGGCTCCCTGGTGGAAACAGATCAATGAGTGGCGCAAGAAAAACTGCCTGAAATACGAGCAATCCGACCAGATTATCAAACCTCAGTTCGTCATCGAAAAACTGTGGGATGTCACCAAGGGCGACGCCTATATCGCTTCCGATGTCGGACAGCACCAGATGTGGGCTGCCCAGTACTATCCCTTCGACAAGCCCCGTCGCTGGCTCAATTCCGGCGGTCTGGGAACCATGGGGGTAGGACTGCCCTATGCCATGGGTATCCAGATGGCCAATCCGGGGGCTACCGTTGCCTGTATCACCGGAGAAGGTTCCATCCAGATGAATATTCAGGAACTGGCGACCTGCAAACAATACAACCTGACTCCGAAAATCATCATGCTGAACAACGGAGTGCTTGGAATGGTCCGTCAGTGGCAACGTCTGGATTACGAGTCCCGTTATTCGGAAACATATGTCGCATCCCTTCCCGATTTCAACAAGCTCGCCGAAGCATACGGTCATGTCGGATTCAAGATCGAAAAACCGGCGGATGTGGAAGGTGCCCTGAGAGAAGCCTTCTCCATGAAAGACAAACTGGTATTCCTGAATTTCCTGACGGATTCCACCGAAAACGTCTGGCCCATGGTCAAGGCCGGCAAGGGCCTGACTGAAATGCTCATGAGCCTGGAGGACAAATAACATGCGACACATTATTTCAGTTCTTTTGGAAAATGAAGCAGGCGCACTTGCACGCGTCGTCGGCCTGTTTGCCGCACGCGGATACAATATCGAAACCCTGAATGTCGCGCCAACGGAAGACCCGACCCTGTCGCGCATGACAATTGTCACGATCGGATCAGAGGCTGTCATCGAACAGATCACGAAGCATCTGAACAGACTCATCGAAGTCGTCAAGGTCGTCGATCTGACGGACGGTTATTTTGTGGAACGCGAAATGATGCTGATCAAGATCCGTGCCGTCGGCAAGGAACGGGAAGAAATCAAGCGAACGACCGATATTTTCCGCGGAAGAATCATCGACGTCAGCGATCGGGCCTATACTGTTGAATTAACCGGCGACAAAGCCAAACTGGATGCTTTTATCGAATCAATCGACCGGACAGCCATTTTGGAAACAGTCCGTTCCGGCGGTTCCGGAATCGGACGTGGCGAACGCATCCTGAAAGTTTAACCGGTCGTATTTTTACCATTTGGATTAGGAATCATAATGAACGTTTTTTACGATAAAGACTGTGATTTGTCTTTGATTAAAGGAAAAAAAGTGGCCATCATCGGTTATGGCTCACAGGGACATGCCCATGCACTGAACCTGCATGACTCAGGCGTCGATGTGACGGTCGGCCTTCGCAAGGGCGGCAATTCCTGGGGAAAAGCCGAAAACGCCGGTCTGAAAGTCAAGGAAGTCAAGGAAGCCGTAAAGGACGCCGACGTCATCATGATGTTGCTGCCCGATGAAAATATTCCTGAAGTCTATAACGAAAGTGTCGCTCCGGTTGCCAAACAGGGCGCCGTTCTGGCTTTTGCCCATGGATTCAATGTCCATTACGGTCAGGTCATTCCCCGTGCCGATTTCGATGTCATCATGATTGCTCCGAAAGCGCCAGGCCACACCGTCCGCAGTACCTACACACAGGGAGGCGGCGTTCCCCAACTGATCGCCGTTTATCAGGACAAATCCGGAAAAGCCCGCGATATCGCCCTTTCCTACGCCATGGCGAACGGGGGGGGACGTGCCGGCATTATCCAGACGACATTCCGTGAAGAAACCGAAACCGACCTGTTTGGCGAACAGGCTGTTTTGTGCGGTGGTGCAGTTGAACTGATCAAGGCCGGTTTTGAAACGCTGGTCGAAGCCGGTTACGCGCCTGAAATGGCTTACTTCGAATGCTGCCATGAACTGAAACTGATCGTTGACCTGATCCATGAAGGCGGTATTGGCAACATGAATTATTCCATCTCCAACAACGCCGAATATGGTGAATATGTTACTGGTCCAAAGGTCATTACGGAACAGAGCAAAAACGCCATGCGTCAGGCTCTGAAAGACATTCAGACCGGTGAATACGCAAAGAGCTTCATTCTGGAAAACAAGGCTGGTGCCCCGACTTTGCTGTCCCGTCGCCGGTTGACAGCCGAACATCAGATTGAACAGGTTGGAGGCCGTCTGCGTTCCATGATGCCTTGGCTTGCGAAAAACAAACTGGTTGATCAGAGCAAAAACTGATTTTACCGGTGAAATATCCCGAAAAAGAGCGCTTTCAGCGCTCTTTTTTGCTTCCGGTCCAACAGCCGCATTAAAATGGAAATTTGCCTCGCCAAAACTTTTAATAATAATCCTGAAACAGCTGCGCAAACGCCTATGACGCCACCACAAAAACGAGTCTCCTCTGTCCCGACGACAACTCCGGAAACCGCCAGACAGACACCGATGATGCAACAGTATCTTCGGATCAAGGCCCAACACCCGGATATGCTTCTTTTATATCGTATGGGGGATTTTTACGAGCTGTTTTTCGATGATGCCGTCACGGCATCGCAAATCCTGGGTATTACGCTGACACAAAGAGCGTCCACAGGGAAAAATGTGGCAATGGCGGGTATTCCATTCCATGCCCTCGACCAATATCTCTCAAAACTGATCGCAACAGGCGAATCCGTCGCCATTTGCGAGCAAATCGGTGATCCTGCTACCAGCAAAGGACCGGTAGAACGCAAAGTCGTCCGCATCGTGACCCCGGGAACCCTGACCGATTCAAACCTCTTGCCCGAAAAGGCCGATCGTCCGCTACTGGCCATCAATTGCCAGAAAAACCGGAAACAATGGATTCTCGGACTGGCGTGGTTATCGTTATCGAGTGGTTCACTGAAGCTGTTTGAAACCACCGTTGACGAAAAAAACCTTCAGGGCCGCCTGCAACAGGAAATCGAGAGAATCGGCGCCGCTGAAATTCTGGTTCCGGACGGCTTCGACAAAACATGGCTGACCGGATTCTCTGCCCGTATCGTCACCGTACCGGAATGGCATTTTGATCAGAACAACGGCAAAAAAGAACTGCTTGAACAACTTCAGGTCATATCGCTGGATGGTTTCGGCGCTTCCGGTCTGAATCCGGCCTTCGGAGCTGTCGGCGCCATCCTGAACTACGCGCATTCCACCCAATCGCAAAATCTCCAGCATATCAGGACACTGGCGGTGGAAACGGAAGACGATTACATCACGATGGATGCCATGACCAGACGCAATCTGGAACTGACCGAGCCGATTCGTGCCGATAGCGGACGTAACCAGTCTCCCACACTTCTGGCCGAACTGGATCACTGCAGAACGACTATGGGATCGCGCCTTCTCCGGCACTGGCTGCACCATGCCAGCCGTAACCAGTCTATCGCACGCGCCCGTCAGGCGACCATTACCGCTCTGCTTGATGCCAGTGTTATTGAAGGATTGCGCAACACGCTCGCCAATATTCCCGATATAGAACGGATTGTATCCAGAATAGCGCTCTATTCAGCCCGGCCACGTGATCTTTCCGCCCTTCGTTCGGGTCTGCAACAATTACCCGGCCTGCGTTCCTATCTGGATCAATGTGTTATGGAAGATGGCACCTCGCTTCTGAGAGAAATGCATCAGAATCTGGCGGTTCCCCGATCCTGTCTGGATCTGCTGGAACATGCCATCAGCGATGAACCCTCGGCGATGATTCGTGAGGGAGGTGTAATCGCTGCGGGATTCAGCGCCGAACTGGATGAATTGCGGGCTCTTGCAGAAAACGCCGGCCAGTTTCTGGTTGAACTGGAAACCCGTGAGAGAACCCGGACCGGCATAGCCAATCTGAGAGTCGAGTACAATCGGGTACACGGATTTTACATCGAGGTCACCCAGGGACAGGTTTCGAAAGTACCCGACGATTATCGCCGCAGGCAAACGCTCAAGAATACGGAACGTTACATTACGCCCGAACTGAAAGCCTTCGAGGACAAAGTTCTTTCTGCCCGTGAAAGAGCCCTGGCGCTTGAAAAAACACTTTACGAACAGGTATTGCAGGACCTGACGTCCTACATCGCTCCATTGCAATTGATCGCCCGAAACACCGCCCAGCTGGATGTTTTGTCTTCACTGGCATTTCATGCCGGGAAACAGAACTGGGTAAAACCCGACCTGGTTGACGAACCGGTCATCCAAATCACCCAGGGACGACATGCTGTCATAGAAAGCAGGATTGAACGTTTCATCGCCAATGATTGCGATCTGTCCGGCAACAAGAAATTTCTGTTGATTACCGGCCCCAATATGGGCGGCAAATCAACCTACATGAGACAAACGGCACTGATTGTATTGCTGGCATACATCGGCAGTTTCATCCCTGCGGACCAGGCCGTTATCGGTCCGGTCGACCGTATCTTTACACGAATCGGCGCGGCGGACGATCTGGCAGGTGGACGCTCGACATTCATGGTCGAAATGACCGAAGCTGCCGCCATCCTGAATGGAGCCACAGAACAGTCGCTGGTTCTGATGGATGAAATCGGTCGCGGGACATCCACATTCGATGGACTGGCGCTGGCCTGGGCCATTGCACACCATCTGATTGAAAACAACAAAAGCTTCACGCTTTTTGCAACCCATTACTTTGAACTGACCCAATTACCCGAAACATGTCCGACAGCGGCCAATGTTCATTTATCTGCGGTCGAGCACAAAGACAGCATCGTTTTTCTGCATTCCGTCGAACCCGGACCTGCCTCACAAAGTTATGGACTCCAGGTCGCCAAACTGGCCGGTGTACCGTCTCCAGTCATTCGGGTCGCCCGGAAACATCTGGCGGAACTGGAATCCCATTTCATCCCGGACCGCAATCAGCTTAATCTGTTTTCGTACTCTTCGGCTGACACGGAAAGAGACGAACAAAACGATCAGGATTCACGTTTTCTGCCGGTAATCGAATCACTTGATGAACTGGATCCGGATTCCCTGTCTCCTCGTGATGCGCTGGATCTGTTGTATGAATTGAAAAAACAATTAAAATCCCTGGAGTAACCCGTCCGGATATCCAATCCCGTGAACCGGGGCGATCCCGGAACGGAATTACATTTTTGTACTTTTCATTTGAATTGCCATGAGAAAATGGATCATCAGCCTTCCGCTGATCGCCACAACCATTATCCCGGTTCACGCAGCATCCCCCAATGCATCCACGGATTCGTTCTATTTTGTGGCAATGGATCAACCTGTACGCGACAATGCGAATGTACTGAAAAAAGCGTTCAGCAAACTTGGCCATATTCGTCCTGCATTCGCTATTGTCAATGGCATCAAATCAGATTCGGAATCTTGCAGCGACGAACTGTATATCGAAAGAAAAAACCTTGCCAATAACAGTCATGTCCCGACCATCATTTCAGTAACCAATGGCGACTGGGTCAACTGCAAGAACAGCAAAAGCGAATCTGTCGCCATCGAAAGACTGATACGGTTAAAAGAGATTTTCTTTGAAAACAGGTACTCACTGGGCAGCAAGCCTCTCGAACTGACCAGACAATCACTCGGCAACCGGTTTCCCAATTACCCTGAAAATGCCTACTGGCACATGAATTTCATTCTTTTTGCCACCATACATATGCCGTCGGACAACAATCACTATATTGTTGCAGCCGGACGAAATGATGAATTCGAGGACAGGGCCATTGCCAACAGAAACTGGCTGGACCGTCTTTTCCGGATAGCATCCCGCCATCATGACAAGGGCATTGTACTGATCAGTGATGGAAATCCGTTCTCACCCGGCGTTAAAAACAGACAAAACCTTACGACACGGGACGGTTTTTACGAAATCAGACAAAAACTGAACAACCTTGCAACACATTATCCCGGACGTGTACTGTTCATTCATGGTCACGGCACCGCCTCTCCGACGGAAATCATCTGGAAAGGCCGGCTTGGAACATTGGGGTTACATCCGGACTGGACACGTATCGATATCAATCTCCATACACAAACGATATTCAAAGCCGGGCCGGCTTTCCGCAAAATTCCGCGAACAGCAAAAACGTCTAGACAGAAGAGAAAATGAACTCGCTGACCAGTCTGAGTATATCCTCTCCCCACATAGACAGCCGTTTGCTTCCGATGCCGGAAATCTGCAGCAACTCATCCGCCGTTTCCGGCTTGGCAATTGCAATCTCGCGTAAAGCCGAATCCTGCAAAATGACATAGGCAGGCAAATTCTGCTGACGTGCAACCTCCATACGCCACCATTTCAGACGCTCAAACAATTTCTGTTCGCGAAGTGGCAAGGCCGGCCGGGAATGTCTCTCGGCCGATTTCGTTTTATGTCTTCTACCCGGTTTGACATAGGGACGCAATAGAACCGTTTTCTCACCTTTCAAAACCGGCCGTGCCCACTCGGTCAGTTTCAACGCATTGAATGCCTCATAATCGACAAAAACATATTGTGCGGCAATAGCCTGTCGCAAAATGGAACGCCACTCGACCTCACTCCGAGTGGCTCCGATTCCGAACGTGGAGAGACGATCGTGCCCCCATTGCAACACCTTTTCCGAACGGATCCCTCTCAATACGTCAATAACATGAGCGGAACCGAAACGCTGCCCGACCCGGTAAATCGCCGAAAGCAGCTTTTGCATATCCTGTGTACCGTCCTTTGCGACCGGTGGAGACAGACAAATATCGCAATTGCCACACGGAGAAGATGTTTCACCGAAATATTCCAGTAAACGCACGCGCCGGCAAGTCAGTGATTCACAGAAACCAAGCAGTGCATCCAGTTTGCCGATCTGAATTTGTCTGTGTGCCATATCGGCACTCGATTCATCGATCATACGCCGTTGCTGCACCACATCCTGCAGGCCATACGTCATCCATGCCGTTGCCGGATTTCCATCCCGTCCGGCTCGTCCGGTTTCCTGATAATAGCCTTCCATGCTTTTCGGCAAATCAAGATGGGCGACGAACCGGACATCCGGTTTGTCTATTCCCATACCAAACGCAATCGTCGCGACCATGACAATGCCGTCTTCTCTCAAAAACCGGGCCTGATTTTCAGCGCGTACCGAATGATCAAGACCTGCATGATAAGCCAGCGCGTTGATCCCCTGTTCAGACAGAAAATCGACGGTTTCCTCGACTTTCCGGCGCGACAGACAATACACGATCCCCGCATCGTTGCGATATTCGGTCATAATGAAATCCAGTAACTGCCGACGTGCGTTATTTTTCTCGACAATACAATAGCGGATATTCGGCCGGTCGAAAGAGGAAACGAACTGTCGTGAATGGTCCAGTTTCAATCGGCTGACAATCTCTTCCCGTGTATGTCCATCTGCCGTCGCGGTAAGCGCCACACGGGGCACATCGGGAAAATATTCATGCAGAACCGATAACTGGATGTATTCCGGTCTGAAATCATGCCCCCACTGGGAAACGCAATGCGCCTCATCAATGGCGAAAAGAGCGATTCGGGCTTTTTGCAGCCAGTTCAAGCAATGTGGCGTTACCAGCCTTTCCGGAGCGATATAAACCAGATCAAGTTCATTATGCAAAACCGCCTGCTCGACCCTGACCACTTCTCCATAGGATTGCGTGGAATTCAAATAGGCTGCCCGGACACCGGCAGTTTCCAGAGCATCGACCTGATCCTGCATTAATGCAATCAGCGGCGAAACCACTATTCCGACCCCTTCCCGGATCAGGGCCGGAATCTGATAACACAGCGATTTTCCACCACCTGTAGGCATGAGAACAAGCGCATCATGCCCCGACGAGACATGTTCTATGATCGCTTCCTGCTGTCCCCTGAAAGCGCCATAACCGAAAACCGTCTGCAAAATTTCCCGTGCCCGCGACCGGACATCCGGAACCGGTTTTTCACTGTTCATACCGGACATGGCAATGCGACCTGGCCCCCTTACTCTGCCCAGACAATCCAGCCATAGTGAGCACTAACGAGCACGAAAATTCCAAAAGCGATTCGGTACCAGGCAAAAGGAATGAAATTATGTGAACTGATATAACGCAAAAGCCAGCGGACACAGAAAAAAGCCGAAATGAACGCCGAAACCGTACCGATCGTAAATAACGGAATATCCGAAGATACAAGAAGAGCACGTTCCTTGAAAATGGAATATGCGGCTGCACCGAACAACGTAGGCATGGCCAGGAAAAACGAAAATTCTGTCGCCGCTTTTCTGGATAAACCGAACAGCATACCGCCGATAATTGTCGCCCCGGAACGGCTTGTTCCCGGAATCAGGGCAAAAGCCTGGGCACATCCGACCTTGAATGCATCGATGACCGTCATGTCATCGACTGACTCCACTCTTGCGACCGGATTCTTTTCATTTTTCCGCTCCACGAAAATGATGAGCAATCCGCCCACGATAAAAGCGGCAGCAACCGGTGCCGGATAAAAAAGAAAATCCTGAATGGCACGGCTGAACAGAACACCCAGTATCGCTGCCGGTAAAAAAGCGACGACCAGATTGACAACAAATTTGCGATCTCTGGAATTGGTAAACATTCCTCTGATCACACTGTGTATTTTATGACGATATACCCAGACAACCGACAACATGGCGCCAGACTGGATGGCGATTGAAAAAACCTTGACGTTATTGCCGGTAAAGTCGAGAAGACTGCCGGCCAGAATAAGATGGCCGGTCGAGGAAATGGGAAGGAATTCTGTACAGCCTTCTACAATTCCCATAATGAAGGCTTTAAATGCCAAAATAAAATCCATGAAAACGCCAGTTCGTGGTTAAGTCAAAAAACAATCAAGCTGTCTTGCCGCCGGTACACTCATCATATACCAGAGTGAGAGCCTGGAGTGCCCGCAATCATACTCGAAAAAATTCCGTTCACGAAAAATATTTATCCCGCCTGAAACGATACAGCCTTTCCAATGCGGATTATCCGCTCACTCCGGATTTGACAAACCGATTTTTTTCAAGAAAACGCGACTGTTATTTTCACATTATTTCATTTGTAACAAGTTATTGAATCCGATACGACCCCACTCGGAAAATACTAAATTCATATCATGATTCAGACTGATTTAATCGTTATACTTTCGATCGCCCGTCAAAACAAAAAAGCACAGAACATCATGGCGTCCGGCCATACACCAGAAAATTTGTATAAAACAGTAATGAGAACAGACTTATGAACATTTCCGATAAAACAAGAACATTCCGAAATCCCAAAGTCTGGATACCTGTGTCGGCCGTTATCGTACTGGTTCTGGCATCCCTTCTCTTCTGGATAACGACACGCGAAGACGATGTCACGTACATGACAGAAAAAGTCCGGACAGGCAATATCAGCCAGGTTGTCGAAGCGACCGGAGAAGTGGCGGCAGTCAATCTGGTCAGTGTCGGTGCACAGGTATCCGGCCAGATCAAAAAGCTTTATGTCGTTCTGGGGCAGGAAGTCAAACAAGGCGAAATGATTGCCGAAATCGATTCCCAGACACAGGAAAACACACTCAACACCGATAAGGCCAAACTGGACAACTACAAGGCCCAGCTCGAGGCAAGAAAAATTATCCTGGCGATTTCCAGAAAACAATATGACCGTGAACGCATCCTGATAAAAACGAATTCGACATCACAACAAAATCTCGAAAACGCCCGGGATGCCTATGCCACGGCCAAAGCCAATGTCAATGAAATGGAATCATTGATCCGGCAAACCCAGATTGCCATCAACACAGACGAAACCAATCTGGGCTATACCAAAATCCGTGCACCGCTGAACGGCACCATTGTGTCCGTTCCGGTTGAAGAAGGCCAGACCGTCAACGCCAACCAGACGACACCGACGATCGTGCAGATCGCCAACCTGAACGATATGGAAATCGATATCGAAATTTCAGAAGGCGATATCACCAAGGTAAAACCCGGAATGAAAATCGACTACACCATTCTTTCGGAACCTAATACCGTATTTCATGCCAGACTGGATTCAATCGATCCGGGTTTGACAACACTGACCGACGGCAGTTATGACAAATCCAGTTCATCAACCTCTTCCAGTTCATCCAGTAACGAAGCCGTTTATTATTATGGTCGCGCCTATGTTGACAATCCTGAAGGCAAACTCCGGATCGGTATGCTGACACAGAATACCATTCATGTTTCTTCCGCCGAAAACGTTCTTATCGTACCCAGCATTACCATTTCTTCACAACAGGGCAAGCATTTCGTCCGTGTATTGACCGACAAAAAGAAAGTCGAAAAAAGAGAAGTCGAGACCGGAATTTCCGACGGTGTCTTCACTGAAATCAAATCCGGACTGAACGATGGCGAACAGGTCATATCTTCTGAAGTCAGCAAAGGTGAACAGATCGGAGAAACGTCCCGAATGCGCAGGCCGAGGCTTTAAACATGAACATTATCGAATTGCGTGGTATCAACAAAGTTTATGGAACGGGTGAAAACCAGGTCCGTGTGCTAAAAGATGTCAATCTTGACATCGAATCCGGCGACTTCGTCGCTATCATCGGACAATCCGGTTCCGGGAAATCAACGCTGATGAATATCCTCGGTTGCCTAGATACGGCTAGTTCCGGCGATTACAAAATCGCAGGAGAAAACGTCGCAGGCATGACGCCGGACCAGCTTGCCGCCCTGCGAAGCCAGTATCTCGGGTTCATTTTCCAGAGATACAATTTGCTCTCCACATTAAACGCGGAAGAAAATGTCGAACTGCCCGCGATATATTCGGGCCTGAAACACCAGGAGAGGCAAACGAGAGCAGAAGAATTGCTCGCGAATCTTGATCTTGGAAACCGTATCGATCATTTGCCGTCCGAACTGTCCGGTGGCCAGCAGCAGCGGGTCAGTATCGCACGTGCCCTGATGAATGGCGGTGACATCATCCTTGCCGACGAACCTACGGGAGCGCTCGACTCAAAAAGCGGCGAGAATGTCATGGCCATTCTCAAAACGCTTAACGATAACGGCCATACCATCATTCTGGTCACCCATGACCAGAATGTCGCCAACTATGCCAACCGTGTCATCGAAATCAAAGATGGCACAATCATCGCGGACGAACGCAGGAAACCGAACAGAAACAGCAAACAGGAATACCATCCCAAGGAGGATAACCGCAATACCTTTGCCTATTTCAAGGACCAGTTCACCGAAGCATTCAGGATGTCCATACAGGCGATCAAGGCTCACAAAATGCGCTCGATCCTGACGATGTTGGGGATCATCATCGGTATTGCATCCGTTGTCTCCGTCGTTGCACTCGGAAAAGGATCGCAGGAAAAAATTCTGGCCGATATCAATTCAATGGGAACCAATACCATCGTTATCATGCCGGGTCACGGTTTTGGTGACCGCAACTCAAGCAAATACAAAACCCTGACGGTTCATGATTCGGATCTGCTGGCACGGCAGAGCTACGTCGACAGTGCAACTCCTGCCGTCAGCTCTTCCGGAACGCTGACCTGGCAAAACATCTCGGTTACGGCTCAATTGCAAGGCGTCGGGGAACAATATTTTGACGTCAAGGGACTCAAGTCCGAGGAAGGACGTTTTTTCAATCGCGAAGATGTCAAGAAGGGAAGCGCTGTTGTCGTCATCGACCAAAACACCAAAAACAAGCTCTTCCCCAATGGCGGCGATATCATCGGCAATACCATCATATTCAACCGTCAACCACTCAAAATCATTGGTATTTCCGAGAAACAGAATGCCAACTTCGGTCCATCCGATACACTGACGATGTGGTCTCCCTATACTGCCGTCATGAACCGCATCACCGGTGACCGCAACATTTCTTCTATCACTGTCAAAGTCAGGGACGACGTCAGCATGACCGCGGCAGAAAAAAACATCATCCGTTTTCTGACCGTCAAACATGGCAAGGAAGACTTCTTTACCGTCAATACGGACAGCATCCGGCAAACCATCGAAAGCACAACCGGAACCATGCGGCTGCTGATTTCCTGCATTGCGCTTATATCACTGGTTGTTGGAGGAATTGGCGTTATGAACATCATGCTGGTCTCGGTAACGGAACGGACTCGTGAAATCGGTATCCGGATGGCGGTCGGTGCACGAAGAAGCAGTGTACTGCAACAGTTCCTGATTGAAGCTGTCCTGATCTGTATCATTGGTGGATTTATCGGCATTCTGTTCGCTTTCGGTATCGGTCTCTTTTTCAGCATGTTCGTCAAGACATTTACCATGTCCTATTCCGCCGCCTCCATTATTCTTGCGCTGGCCTGTTCAACCCTGATTGGCGTTATTTTCGGATATATCCCTGCCCGGAACGCCTCTCGTCTCAACCCGGTGGATGCATTATGCGACTGATTCCCTGTGCCCTCTTCTGTCTCGTCATCGCCGGTTGTGCCACCCAGCCGTCCTTAACGATACCGGATACCGGACTGATAACCTATCAAGCGATTGCTTCCGATTTCCGGATCGATCGCGAATGGTGGAAGGCTTATAGCGACAAAAATCTGGATCGTATTGTCGAGCTGGCGATCGCCAATAATACTGATCTGAAAAAAAGCGCCATCACAGTGAACAAGGCACTTTACGAAGCCAACCTGCTCGGACAGGAACTGGTCCCTGAATTTTCAGGATCAGGAGGAGCTTCCACCACAACCAACACCAAGGCCGGTGAAACTACCCATAACTACACGGCTGAACTTGGTGTCAGCTATGAACTGGATTTATGGCGAAAACTGAGCAGCGCCGCCTCGGCACAGGAATGGGAATACAAAGCGACCCGGGAAGATCTGGAAACTGTACGACTGGCCCTGATCAATAATGTCGTCGACAGTTATTTTCACCTCGTCTATCTGAATCAGGCTATTCGTGTCACCGAACAGAATATCCGCTTTTATACACAACTTTTGCAAATCATCAATAATAAATATACAATGGGAAAGGTCGACGCTCTCGAGCCACTCACCGCGGAAAAATCCCTGCTCTCCTCCCAAAACAGTCTCATGACTCTTGAGACAACGCGCAAAACCGTCGAACAGACCTTGCGCAATCTGCTGAATCTGAAACCGGAAGACAAACTGGACATTCCGCTCGAGGATATTCTTTCCATCCCACTGACCAATGTCGATCTGGACATCCCTGTTGCAGCACTGGGTCTCCGTCCTGACGTAAAAGCTGCTGAATACCGGATACAATCAGCCTTTCTCGATTGGGAATCGGTCAAGGCAAGCGTCTATCCCGGCATTTCGATCGGCAGTACGTTAAGTGTCTCATCCGACAAGTCCAGTACCCTGTTCAACGTGCCGTTTCTGGCAGGCGCCGTGCAAATCAATCTTCCGTTTCTGCAATGGAATAAACTGAAATGGAATATCAAGATTTCCGAAGCCGACTTTGAAAATGCCAAACTGGATCTGACATCGGCTGTCAATACCGCACTGAACGAAGTGGACACCTACTACTATTCTTACCGGAAATCGCTTTCACTGCTTGACAATGTCAACCGGAAATACGATACCGATTCCAAAATCAGCATTTACAACCAGATGCGTTATGAAGCAGGTGCGGATGAACTGAAAGACTGGCTTGATGCGAAATGTTCCGAAAACCAGTCACTTCTGATTTTGCTCGAATCGAAATACAACACCATCAATTATGAAAACGCAATATACAAGGCATTGGGAGCAAGACTGACAAACCATTCAGAAGGAAACAGGCCTCAATGACATGCCAGAGGATGGCGCCATGATTGAGCATAAACAAAAAAGAATTGAAGTTTGTTCCATTCGATACAAACGGCCGTGTCTGGCAGACAGCATTTGCTAAAATGTTTTTTATTCCTGAACTCTTTTGAAAACCGGATCCATCATGCGTAACGCGCGAGCAAACATGATCGAGAACCAGATCCGTGCTGGTGGTGTTTATCTCCAGAACGTTTTTGATTCTCTTGATGCCATCAGACGTGAGGATTTCGTTCCTCCCGCCTATCACGAATACGCTTATGCCGAGATGGAAATACCTCTGCCATACGGACAAAACATGCTGACGCCCCTGACCGAAGCACTTGTCCTGCAAGCTGTTTCCGTCAGAAAAAACGATACCGTACTGGAAATCGGAACGGGTTCCGGTTACATGGCCGCACTTCTGGCACATGGTGCCAGACATGTGACAACAATCGAGATAGAACCCGGCTTGAAAGAAATGGCCGAAAACAACTTGTCACGTTACGGAGTGGAGAACGTCCGCGTTTTATGTGAAAACGGCTTTTGCATTGAGCAATATGCTCCTGATCGCTTATTTGATGTCATCGTATTCTCCGGCGCGGTTTCGTCCATTCCCGAAATTTTCACAAACCGTCTGGCAGACAATGGAAGAATGGCTGTCTTTTATGCGAACAATTCCTTTGTTCAGGCCCTTTTATTACAAAAAAACTCCGCAGTTGACCAGAATATCAAGATATTATTTGAAACATCCGTAAAACCTTTGCGAGAGCAGCTTCATCATTCTCATTTTTGTTTTTGAACAGGATTGACATTTTTATCCGATTTCATTTGGAGTAAGTATGCACTATCGCTCTGTCATACCCGTTATCGCCGGTTGTCTTTTCACGGCCAATGTATTTGCGGCTGATCTCATGCAAACTTACATGGAAGCGCTTGCCAATGATCCGCAGTATGCAAGTGCAAGGGCAGCACTGATGGCTGGACAGGAAAAAAGTACCCAGGGACTGTCCAAATTATTGCCCAATCTGAATGCCTCCGGCAGTTACGGCAGAAATTATCTCGAAGGTCTGGATTACACGGAAAACAAATACACCATCGCACTGACCCAGCCGATATTCAACTGGGCGAACTTCCAGAATTATGCCAACAGCAAACTGGAAGTCTCTATCAGTGAAGCGCAATTTGCCCAAGCCCAGCAAGACCTGATGATGCGTGTCGCCCAAGCCTATTTCGATGTGTTGACGGCACAGGATGTACTGACCTTTGCCCAGGCACAGAAAGCGGCTGTCGCCCAACAACTTGAACAAGCCAAGCGCAGTTTCGAGATCGGGACCGTTACGATTACCGATACCCATGAAGCGGAGGCTCGTTACAATCTGGCGGAATCGGACGAAATCGCCGCTATCAACGATCTGGAAGTCAAACGTACCGCACTGGAGCAAATCATTGGCCACCCTCCCGGAGTACTTGATCCGTTGAAAAAGGGAGTGACATTGAGTGCCCCGGAACCGAATGTCATGTCATCATGGGTCAATTCGGCGGAAAACCAGAATTATCAGGTTGTTCAATACCGGCTCTCCCATGAAATGGCAAAGCGCAATATTGAAATAAACAAGGCAGGGCATTATCCGACGGTCGATCTCGTCGCCTCCTATAACCATACCGATCATGCACAATACATGATCGACAGCAATGGCGGTATCCGCGACTACAACACATCCAAAATGGTCGGCGTGCAATGGAACATCCCGATCTTTTCCGGCTTCGGCGTAACCAGCAAGGTCAAGGAATCCATTGCACTGGAAGACAAGGCCCGCAACGATCTCGAAGCATCCCGCAGA
This sequence comes from Oxalobacter aliiformigenes, assembly GCF_027116575.1. Classification (GTDB taxonomy): domain Bacteria; phylum Pseudomonadota; class Gammaproteobacteria; order Burkholderiales; family Burkholderiaceae_D; genus Oxalobacter; species Oxalobacter aliiformigenes. The sequence goes on from NZ_CP098252.1 coordinate 2,191,575, forward strand.
AGCGCCGCACAACTGGCCAGACAATCCTACCTCGGTGTCAACAGTGGACTATCCCAGGTCAAGGCTCTTGAAGCAGCCGAAGTATCCAGTCTTTCTTCACTGGAGTCCAACAAGCTCGGATACGAAGTCGGTGTCCGTATCAATATCGATGTGTTGAATGCAGAGCAACAGGTATTCATGACCCGTCGCGATCTGACGCAAGCCCGCAACAACACGATCATCAACGGATTGCGACTGAAACAGGCGGCCGGAACATTGAATGAAGACGATCTCAAGCGTGTCAATATGCTTTTGCAGAAATAAGTAGCTTGTCACATCATTCAGGATTTCGTATAATTTCAAATTCCTTGAAGTGCTTGGTATAATTTGGCATTTCAGGCAATGGTGGACGTAGCTCAGTTGGTAGAGTCCAGGATTGTGATTCCTGTTGTCGTGGGTTCGAGCCCCATCGTCCACCCCAGAATATACAAAAAAGCCCGGATAAATCTCCGGGCTTTTTTACTGTGCCTTATATCGATAAACAAGATCTTCCTTTTTCAGCGTCGGACAGGTGATTTCCTGCAAACACCCGTCTTGCATGACACATATCCGTTGATCCAGACTCACAGCATCCAGTTCATGCGTTACCACCAGTAAAGTCATGCCTTTTGAATGGATTCTCTCCAGCAAATTCATGATGGTACGAATGGATGCCACATCCAGATCGCTTGTCGGTTCATCGGCAATGAGAATTTTCGGAGAATTTATCAATGCCCGTGCGATGGCAACACGACGCTGTTCTCCTCCTGAAAGCTGGGAAGGATACATATTGCGCAGATGAGCGGCCCCGACTTCATTTAACAAATAATCGGCACGTCCAGTGATATCGTCATGACTGCCGACAGAAAGATAATAAGGCAGGCGTACATTGTCCAGGATGGAAAAATTGTCCAGCAGGCTGTTTCCCTGGGGGATATAGCCTATCCACGAATTTCTTATCATTGACATCCTGCGGTCATCAAGCTGGGTCAGATTTCGGCCAAGCAAAACAATATTTCCTTCATCCGGTTTCAGCAATCCGGTAACAAGATTCAGAAACGTTGTCTTGCCACTTCCCGAACGACCAATAATCTGCACCAGATCACCTTGTTCGACAGCAAGATCGATTTCATTAACAGCTCGAAACAGTACGCCGTTACGCTGGAATTTCTTTGTCAGTCCATTGATTTTCAGCATGATCCGTTTCCTCTAACGGCAAATGAAATATCCATCCGCCCCAACCGACAGACAGAATAGAAGCAGGACAATGGGCCAATACCGACGGACAGAATCAGACTGAAAAGGGCCATCCCTGCCATTTTTCCATACGCTGGCAACAGAAACGGCAATTTAACTGCCATACTGATCAGTGTACTGAATGGAAAAAGAACCAGACAGGCCAAAAACAGCCCACACAATGCACCGCCAGTACTGACCATTAGTGATTCCGTCAATAAAATACGGTTCAGTTTCTTTCTGGACGCGCCAAGAATGCGCAACAGGCCGAATTCCCTTTTTCTTTCATTGACAATCATCGAAAAGACCAATGCCAGCACGCCCAATGCCGTTATCCATAACAAACCCGCCACACCAAAAGCGACATACGAAAAAGCATTCAATCGGGACGATATTCCACTGAACATGTTCTTCGTCATGATCATGTCCAGATTGTAGTCCATTGCATATTTGAAAAGGATCTCATTGGCGACTTTGCGTGGCTCAAATCCGGATTTGACATTGACCATCATGGTTGAAACGACGGGATGATCCGTTTTTATGCCATAAAGTGGAGCGATTTCCAGTTTTTCGATCATTTTCCTGGCCGTCGCCATATTCAGAAAAACGGATGTATCGAACCCCATTCCGGTACTGTCAAGTCGGGCAGCGATCCTGTATGGTTTTCCGAAGAAGGTGATTTCATCCCCTACTTTTCCCGCAACTTTATATCCGACAATCACTTCCCCATCACGAAGATCATGATGCAAGGTCCCGTCAATCCACGGCTGGATCACAAAATCGGATTGCGGCTCAAAACCGATAAGCTGGACAGGAAGCGAACAACAGGCGGCCTGAAGAGATGCGATAAAAATCTGTGATGAAACATTCCCGACACCAGGAAAAGACCGTATTTTCTCTTCCAGTTGCTGATCCAGATAAAATGTACTGGGTTCACCGCGTAACAGGGCACTTTGCAGCTGCTTTTCATAACCATACGGAATGATCATCAGATCGGCTCCCAGTCTTTTCGACATGCTTTCCATCCCGCTTTTGATACTGCCGGACAATACGGAACCACTGAACAGAACAAACGCAAACATGGCAACAATAAAAATCTGTCCGAATGTTCTGAACGGTTTCCGCCTGATATTTTCAAAAGCGATCCGGTATGTCGTTAAAGGTCTGCTTTTCATGATGGAAATGCAATACATGATTCTTTGCGGATCCGGAGATAAAACACATTTCCCAGGCCGACCAGCAACAACAATACACAAACGACCAGAATGGCCGGCAACATTCCGACACGACAGGGCATCGTACCGCCGGCACAAACGCCAATCAGAACGGTCGGTACCGCCATTGTCAGAATAGCGGTAACAACTACGACCAAAGAGAGGCCAAGACGGGCAAACACGGACTTCATCATACCGAGCAGAATACCTTCAAACACGATAAACAATCCGAGACTCATCGCCATTTGACCGGACCAGTGACATTTCATCGGAATATGCATGCCTGATGCGGTCTCAATCCATGCGGAACAGGGAGGCAACAAAAATTGGGTTACGACAGCCAGAAGCCCTCCCAAAAAAACAACGATACTACTTACAAACGAACGGTTACTCATTTTATTCTCACTCAGTTATTTCAAATTCCGCTGCGGCAACCCTAGCTTCCCTGGACTCGGAATATTTCACAATATGACCATGTTCCAGCACGATATGCCGTTCAGCATGCGCCGCCACTTCCAGAGAATGGGTTACCATCACAATAGAACTGCCTTCTTCATGAAGTTGCCGGAATATATCCATAACGATTTCCTCGTTTTCTCCATCCAGATTCCCTGTCGGCTCATCAGCCAGAATCAGCTTGGGATAATTGATCAGCGCCCTGGCAATACAGACTCTCTGTTGCTCACCCCCTGACAACTGGTTTGGCAAATGCTTCGCTCTCTGCCCGAGACCAACCCGTTCAAGCGCCTTCAGGGCTTCCTTCTCATCAACCATACTGTGGTAGTACTGGGCCATCATGACGTTTTCCAGTGCCGTCAAATAGGAAATCAGATGAAACTGTTGGAAAATCAGTCCGATTTTGTCGCGACGTATTTCGGTAAGATCCCGTGAAGAAGTCACTGTCAGATCCTGACCGTCCAGAATGACGGTTCCGAAAGACGGTTTATCCATACAACCGATAATATTCATCATGGTCGTTTTACCGGAACCGGAAGGCCCCATGATAGCCAGCCACTCCCCTTCTCTCACTGCCAGATTGATGTCCCGTAACGCGTGAACCGTACCGTAGACCATCGATACGTCCTTTAACTCCAGAATGTTCTTTTTCATACTTACTCACCTCGCAAAACAAGAGCCGGCTCGATACGAACCGCTCTTCTGACGGGCAATATGCAAGCGATTACCGTCACAACGACAGATAAACCCAGCGTTATGACAATAACGGCAGGTACAATCGAAACCGACCGTCCAAACACACTGAAACTGATGGCCGATGCAAAGAAATATCCCATCACACATCCAAGACATCCTCCCAGCACTCCCAGAACGATTCCAGTTCCCATGAACTCCGACACAATACTTCTGTTTTCGGCTCCGATCGCTTTTTTCAGACCGATTTCTTTACGGCGTTCCATAACCATGGCCATCATTGTCGTCGCGACACAAATCATGGTCAGCATGAGAATAACGGCAGTCACCAGATAAACCAGCATCTGCAACTTTTTCCAGCACGGTCGTTTCCGACCGGGTAATCCGTTTGACAAGCCGGGGAACGATATCCGGAGTATCCCGCTCAATATGTTGACGGTATAATTCGAGTTCTCCTGCGGGAGCGGCGACACTTAATTCCATTATTTCGACCGTGTCCGGAGTTTCCAGCAAGCCATTCAACAAATGCATGTCAAGAAAAACGAAGCCGTCTTCCTTGCCACCTGTTTTCAAAATACCTGCTATAGTCAGTTCCTGTCTGAAAGGCTTTCCATTCTCGTTCTTGCCCGCGACATTGACCACCTCTCCCGGCTTCAGCTTGGTCATTTCCGCTATATCATGCCCGACCAGTATTTCATTGTCATTTTTCGGATAGTTTCCATCGACTTGCCAATAAGGCCTTGTCTTTTCTACCTGCAGAAAATCGGTCCCTGCTCCGGTCAGTGGCAAATGGTTCATTGTCAGCGATTTGTATCGCCAGGGTGCCGCTCCGACGATTTTTTCCTGTGGAATTTCTTTTACAACACTCTCTATGACAGATAAATTCATCGCTGTCCTGCCCTCTGCCGGGACGAAAATCATATTGGCCCCATAAGATCGCATCTCACGCCCCATCTGCTCCGGAATATCCCGATAAACCGTCATCATCCCCATCAATACAGCTGCACCAATAGCGACAGCCAGCAAAGCTGTCAGCATCCGGCTCTTTCTTCGAACCAGAGAACTGAACAACATTTTGAAAAATAACGTACGCTTTTTTGAAAACACGGGATGACCTACCTTCCATGCAAAACCCGGTTGGGCTCAAGCGAAAGAAGAACCCTTAAGGCTGGCAAACTGCCGACGACAGCCACCGCGATAACGATCAGAACGACAATCGGGATAACGACAGCCTTCAATGCGATACTGACGCCAAAAACCGAATGACCGATAACCTGTGCCAATCCAAGTCCCACTCCATAACCGATTATTCCGCCAATAAAAGACATAGCGAGTATCTCGGACAGAATCAGAATGGACACCGCGCCATTTGTGGCTCCTATTGCTTTCATCAGTCCGATTTCGGTATTTCTTTCCATAACACTCATCGAGACCAGATTCGATATTCCCAGCGCGGAACAAGCCAGACTCAATACCGTCAACAACAACATCAGCAATTTGATCTTGCTTAGAATGGTTCCTTCAGACTCAGATACCTGCAAAACAGGTTTTGCCTTTACATTGGTCAGTACTTCCTCGATCTGATAAGCAATAGCACTGATATACGCCGTACAATACCAGGTGTCCCATTCTTTGCGCGACAAACTGTTCGGATCTTCTGCGGCACGTCGCGAAAGTTCGTTATCCGGTGTCGTCAACGCACTCACTTCAACCCGTTGAACCAACCTGTCATGTCCAGACATTTTTTGTACCAGTTTCAACGGAACAAAAATCTGCTCGTCCTCGCTACCTCCACTATAAAACGTCGAACGAACGGTCAACCATTCCGAACGCTGGTTATCCGGAGAAAAGACACGGATTCTGTCCCCCCGACTGATTTTGAGTCTTTCAGCCAGTACACCCCCTACCATGGCCCCTTCTGCATCCGAATCACTGGACCAGTTTCCGGAAACTTCCCACCACGATTTCATGTGACGCATTCCGGTATTGATAACATCGCCTGTCGGCAAATCCAGTTTTTTGTCGAACCATGTTCCAACCAGTACGACAGGCTCTGAAGCCCCCTCAAGCCGGACAGTCAAATCAAGATAGGGGGTGAAATCAACAATATTATTGGCCCAGAAAATGGTTTTCATTTTTCCAAGTTCATTTTCCGCAATGAACTTGTCTGCCACACCGGCACCCTTGTCGATTCCATACAGATCGCCCAACATGGATGCTCCACGAGGAATGACATTCAAATTGGCGCCATAGGTTTTAAGTTCCTGGTTGATTTTATCTTCTACGTCCATTACGACATTCAGCATGGCCGTCGAAAGCGAAACACCCAGCGCCATAGTCAATGCGATCATCAAAACTTTTCTTTTTTGCCGGAGCAGAGCGCTCTTCAGCATTCTCAAGAACATTTCCGACTCCTTCATTCAAAACGATAGGCTTCTGCATCCAGATTGGCGGCATCAATCACAATCCTTCCACCAGTTATTTCATGATCGAGCGGAACCGGATTACAGCCACCGGGCATTCCAATCGTCCCGATATTCATAACGACATCACAGAGAATGCAGACAATCTGCCCATTTCTTTCGTAATAGCCGCTTGCCCCACAAATATCGCATGCATCCAGTGCAACACCATAAGCCGACTCACTCTTTCGGATAACAATATAGCGAACTTGCGTACCGTCCTCTGTCGTGTAACTGAAACGGTGCAAATGTCCGTCGTTAACCGATTCAAGCGGAATTTCGATTTTGTTATCACTGACTGCCAGCTCAACCGGCGGCGACAGCTCGACAGTCCGGTTATTCATCCACACTCCGACAGTCATAATGACAAAGGCGGTAATGACAAATAGAACACAAAAAGCACTCCATCCTACCCGCCTTTTCGATCCAGCTCTTTTTTTACGCAATACGGCTGGGTTTTCACCTGTAAATACGGCCCTCTTGTTCGAGACTATATTTCCCAGACATGACAGGATCACCGCCAGTAAAAGGGCATAAACAAGACCGTTCTGGTATTCCAGCAAAAAAAGAAGCAGATTGACCAATATTTCATTCTGCATCAAACGGCTTCTCAACATCAGAATCTGGAAAAACAGAACAAAATACTCTGCTGCAAAAAAGAGCAAAACAAAAGCAAATGTCTTGCGTGCCAAGCTGTCACTTGCTTTTTCCAGTACCCGGCTGACACACAGACCACCGGCAAGGGAAAGAATGATTGCCAGTGAATAGCCGATAACCTTGAACAAGACTTCGGCATGGAAAATGCTGTCCAGTCCGACAGCGAACTCAAATGGATACAGAAACAGATCTGGCAATGCATACGAAAGACATGCCAAAACAATGACTGTCGTTATAAAACCGGTCCAACGGTCTTTTAACGGGGAAACAGTATTTTTCGCACGAAAACCCACTGAAAATACAAGGGCGACTTCAGCAACAAAAGCTGTTACCAAAAAGAAGAAATTGTAATATTCCCGAACAAAAACATTCGTATTGAGCCTGAGAATAGCGGCTACGACGGAAAATACCAGCGATACGAAAAATCCCCAGACAAAACCACGTTTGTATTTTCGTGATTCTTCGCGATTGAAGAATCCATATAGTGTCCCCAACACCGTCAATGCCGGAAACAACGTGAATATAACCTGAATAAGATACTGCAGCATGCTACGCCCGAAACGGCACAGGCCCATTTTATCCTGTCGATAAAAATGTTCCAGGCACCCGATTTAAGCAGAAAAAAAAATATCAAAAAGGGTGAAACAGTCTTTCACCCTTTCACTTTTGAAGAACTTACCAGACTCGAGGTACGTAATTGAAATCCCAGCTGACTTCAATCGGTTTTTTCCAGAAACGGCCGGTTACACCAGTCGCCTTGTCGGTATGAAGCAGATAACCCTGTTTTTCCGGGCTATCGATTATGAAAGTCACTTTGTATTTTCCAGGACCGTCAAGCTTGATATTGTTACCATAGTGAGGGCCATCGCTTGCACTCATTGGCATGAAAGTACCCTTGATCATTTTGCCGCCCTGTTTCTGGATTTCATACTTGACGGTCAAATATGGAACGAAACTGCCTGCCTCATAGCCCAGTTGATTGTCTTTGGCCGCCTTGATATCCGCTTCGATATGCATGTCGGATTTCGACGCCGGAAGTCCGCCCATGCCAAGAGGTTCCATATTAACGGGCTGGAAATAAACGGCACCGATTTCCAGAGGACCGACTGTTTTTTCCGGTCCGATGGGAAACTCCTCAAATTCAGCAGCCAATACCGAAGAAGTGCCAACCAGAGATGCTCCTGCCAAAGCAAAAATAGCTATTTTTTTGCTAAGACTACCTGTTTTCATATTGCTCTCCAATAAACTTTCTGTACTTTTAACTTTCTCAACTTTATCTCAAAAGGGAAGTATCATTTCCAAAACAAAAATGATAATGAGAATCTATATCATTTGCATTTCAATGTCAAACAGATTGAGGTAACGGCACAGTGAATGAAATCCCTGAATACTGATTTATGCATGTATGTTCTATGGACAGAACCCGTTTAGTGACCATCGTCCGAATCCATACCATCTCGAACAGACATACAAATACTCTCCGCAATACCGGATTCACTTTTCATGGCAATCAAACAGGCATCTCTTCCAGCCTGTTTGATTACACTTTTCCGTTGAACGACTTCAGCTTCCGGGGTATCAGCCTGTTCTGGAGAGTTATGTATTCGGGAAGTCCTCTCCGATAAGGGGGATAATTTTCTCCCTGTATCAAAGGAAGCAAATATTTTCTGCACTCATCCGTAATTCCATAGCCGTCATCACTGATAAAACTCTCCGGCATGAATTTTTCGACATTGGCAACATCTTTCAAATCGGCCATACCGATTTTATAGCGATAAGGTTCGTCGGAAAGCCGCACGATTGTAGGCATTACAGAATTGCAACCGTTCAACGCCAATTCAACAGCCGCAACCCCCAACTCATACGCCTGTTCCACATCAATTGCCGATGCGACATGACGTGCCGAACGCTGCAAATAATTGGCCACAGCCCAATGAAAAGGATAGCCGAATTTCTCATGGATCATGCGGGCCACAACAGGGGCAGCGCCACCAAGGTGGGCATGACCGAATACATCCCTTGCGCCCTGATCAGCAATGAATTTTCCGTCCGGATAACGGCATCCTTCAGAAACGACCACCGAACAATAACCGAATTCCGCTACGTTCTCTTCAACTCTGGCCAGAAAACGTTCTTTCTCAAAAGGAATTTCAGGAAAAAGTATCACGACCGGAATACCATATTCTCCAGCGAGACCACCCGCTGCGGCGATCCATCCCGCATGACGCCCCATCACTTCAAATACAAAGATCCGCGTCGATGTCCTGCACATGGAACGTACGTCGAAAGAGGTTTCGATCGTTGAAACGGCAACATACTTGGCGACGGAACCGAAACCCGGACAACAATCCGTCAAGGCGAGATCATTGTCGATTGTTTTCGGCACATGTATTGCCTGTATGGGATATCCCATCATCGATGAAAACCGGGATATCTTGTAGCAGGTATCGGCGGAATCCCCGCCCCCGTTATAAAAGAAATACCCGATATTGTGGGCCCTGAAAACATCAAGAAGCCGTTCGAATTCCCGTTTGTCTTTCTCCGGATCGGACAGTTTGTAACGGCACGAGCCGAACGCACCTCCCGGAGTATAACGTAACGCCGCAATATCTTCTTTTGTTTCACGGCGGGTATCGATCAATTCCTCATTCAACGCTCCGACAATGCCATTTTTTCCGACCAGAACATTTCCGATCCGGTCAGGATATTTCCTGGCCGCCTCGATCACTCCACAGGCAGAAGCGTTTATCACAGCAGTCACACCTCCGGATTGAGCATAAAACGCATTTTTCACTGTCACAGCCAAACTCCCTTCCTATAATCCATTCCATCACTTTTATATAAAGAATCTTCCAGACATCCCATATTGCGACATCCAAAGAAATTGACGGTATCTTTCAGTCAGATGTCATCAAAAAAGAAGCGAATCCATAAAAATAATTTAGAATTTTTCCATAAATTCAATATTTATTCCGATTCTGATGAATATTCGTTCGATCCGTCCAAATAAAGTCACGATTCCTGCAAAAAACGGGATCGGCGCCAGTCAAATTGCATTACCCGAAGGTGTCTGGAAAACATACGAGGAATTTCTGACCGAGAGATTTTCTGTTCTTTCCGAAAAAGAATGGCGTCAGCGTATTCTCAATGGCGAAGTTCTCTATGCTGACGGCAATCCTGTTCTACCGCTCAGCCCATACCGAGCCGGCCAGAAACTGTACTACTACCGATATTTACCCAATGAGGATAATATCCCTTTTCAGGAAAGCATTCTGTACCAGGATGACTGGCTTGTTGTTGCCGACAAGCCGCATTTCTTGCCTGTCACTCCATCAGGCAAATATGTCAGGGAAACACTTCTTGTCCGTTTGAAAGCGAAATTGGGAATCGATACACTCACTCCGATTCACCGTATCGACCGCGAAACAGCAGGTCTCGTTCTTTTTTCAGTAAAACCAGAAGGCCGGAATCTTTATCAGCGTCTGTTCCGTGAAAATTTCGTTTCCAAACACTACGAAGCCATTGCAGCTTACCGAAACGACCTCGTTTTGCCAATGCGTTACAAATGCAGGCTGGAACAAGGTGACACTTTTATGCGCATGCAGGTCGTTCCAGGCAAATCCAATACTGAAACGGAAATCAGGATTTTAGAACGACATGGACAATTCGCACATTATTACCTCAAACCTGTTACAGGCAAGAAACATCAGCTCCGTATCCAGATGTGTTCTCTCGAAATTCCCATACTGAACGACCGGATTTACCCTGTACATCTTCCTGAAGCTGTCACACCGCAAATGCGACAAGAAGAATACAAATATCCCTTGCAACTGGTCGCCAAATCCATAAGATTCACAGACCCCATCAGTGGAAAACCCAGATATTTTGAAAGTCGTTATTCTCTGGATCTGAACAATATTGAATCGAAAATCAACCGTACTTCTCTTTTCACTCATGAATAAGAATACACCATCCGTCCACAACACCGATTATCCAAAAGTCACCCTGACTGAATTCAGAGGAGTTCTTTTTCTTCACCTCGGTACCGACTGGATACAGGGAGCCATGCGTCTGGGTAAACCCAATGAAATCGTGCTGGATTATGTGCAGCAAATGATGATCTGGATGCTTTTCAAGGACCAGCCGTCACATATCGTTCAATTAGGTCTTGGAAGTGCCGCCCTGACAAAATTCTGTTACCACCACTTTAGCGAATCCAGAATCACAGCAATCGAACTGAACCCTGAAGTCATCAGAATATGCCGAAATACATTTCATTTGCCAGAAGACGACCATCGGCTGACGGTTCTTCAGGCAGATGCCAGAAATTATATCGAAGCGAAAAAATATCGAAATGAAATCGACATTCTCCAGATAGATCTCTATGACGAACAAGCAGCAGCACCACTTTTTGATACCTTGGAATTCTACAAGAGCTGTGCCGACGTGTTGACAGCAGACGGAATAGTGACCCTCAATATTTTCGGAAATGAATCAAACCGCTCCAAAAGCATTGAAGCATTGCAAGCCTGCTTCGACTCAGTAGCCTGGTTACCTGAAGTCGACGGTGGCAATGTCATTGTGATCGCTTTCAAGGAATCGCCCAGTATCGGTTTCGAAGATCTGTACCGTCGTGCACAAACAATCAGAAAAAAAACGAAACTGAAATCGGAGAGATGGGTGGAGGGTTTGTACGAATGGATGCGAGGAAGCTGAAGGAGAGGAGTGAAGAGAAAGGGAATCGAGAAAGAAATAAAAAAGCCCCTGAATTTTCAGGGGCTTTCAGGATAATTGCCTGACGATAACCTACTTTCACACTGGTTTCAGCACTATCATCGGCGCGATATCGTTTCACGGTCCTGTTCGGGATGGGAAGGGGTGGTTCCAATTCGCTATGGTCATCAGGCATAACTTGTCGGCCGGCCGTCATCAACGTCCAGCCCAATCTGGAATCAAGCAAGAATCTTAAGGCAGATCATGTCTTTTGACAACTTCTTTTCCATAACCTGTCAAGGTTATAGAGACAAGCCTCACGAGCAATTAGTACTGGTTAGCTTAACGCATTGCTGCGCTTCCACACCCAGCCTATCAACGTCCTGGTCTCGAACGACTCTTCAGGGAGATCTAGTCTCCGGGAAGTCTTATCTTGAGGCAAGTTTCCCGCTTAGATGCTTTCAGCGGTTATCTTTCCCGAACTTAGCTACCCGGCAATGCCACTGGCGTGACAACCGGTACACCAGAGGTTCGTCCACTCCGGTCCTCTCGTACTAGGAGCAGCCCCTCTCAAACTTCCAACGCCCACGGCAGATAGGGACCAAACTGTCTCACGACGTTTTAAACCCAGCTCACGTACCACTTTAAATGGCGAACAGCCATACCCTTGGGACCGACTACAGCCCCAGGATGTGATGAGCCGACATCGAGGTGCCAAACTCCCCCGTCGATATGAACTCTTGGGAGGAATCAGCCTGTTATCCCCAGAGTACCTTTTATCCGTTGAGCGATGGCCCTTCCATACAGAACCACCGGATCACTATGTCCTACTTTCGTACCTGCTCGACTTGTCGGTCTCGCAGTTAAGCACGCTTATGCCATTGCACTATCAGCACGATGTCCGACCGTACCTAGCGTACCTTCGAACTCCTCCGTTACGCTTTTGGAGGAGACCGCCCCAGTCAAACTGCCTACCATACACTGTCCCCAACCCGGATAACGGGCCAAGGTTAGAACCTCAAACAAACCAGGGTGGTATTTCAAGGTCGGCTCCACGCAAACTAGCGTTCACGCTTCAAAGCCTCCCACCTATCCTACACAGATTGGTTCAAAGTCCAATGTAAAGCTACAGTAAAGGTTCATGGGGTCTTTCCGTCTAGCCGCGGGTAGATTGCATCATCACAACCATTTCAACTTCGCTGAGTCTCGGGAGGAGACAGTGTGGCCATCGTTACGCCATTCGTGCAGGTCGGAACTTACCCGACAAGGAATTTCGCTACCTTAGGACCGTTATAGTTACGGCCGCCGTTTACTGGGACTTCAATCAAGAGCTCTCACCCCATCATTTAATCTTCCAGCACCGGGCAGGCGTCACACCCTATACGTCCACTTTCGTGTTTGCAGAGTGCTGTGTTTTTATTAAACAGTCGCAGCCACCTTTTTATTGCAACCCCTTCACCCTCCTGGCGCAGGCCAGTCAAGCTACAAGGGCGTACCTTATCCCGAAGTTACGGTACCAATTTGCCGAGTTCCTTCTCCCGAGTTCTCTCAAGCGCCTTAGAATACTCATCTCGCCCACCTGTGTCGGTTTGCGGTACGGTCTCGTTAGACTGAAGCTTAGAGGCTTTTCTTGGAACCACTTCCAATCGCTTCGCGGCACAAGGCCACTCGTCTCAATCCCTTGGATTACGCTGCCGGATTTGCCTAGCAGCCTCCTTCGAATCAAGAACCGGGACTTCCAACACCCGGACGACTTTCCGCGATCCGTCCCCCCATCGCATCTAACGACGGTGCAGGAATATTAACCTGCTTCCCATCAGCTACGCATCTCTGCCTCGCCTTAGGGGCCGACTCACCCTGCTCCGATGAACGTTGAACAGGAAACCTTGGGCTTACGGCGTGGGGGCCTTTCACCCCCATTATCGCTACTCATGTCAGCATTCGCACTTCTGATACCTCCAGCATGCTTCTCAACACACCTTCTCAGGCTTACAGAACGCTCTCCTACCATATCCCATACAGGATATCCGCAGCTTCGGTGACTGGCTTAGCCCCGTTACATCTTCCGCGCAGGACGACTCGATCAGTGAGCTATTACGCTTTCTTTAAAGGATGGCTGCTTCTAAGCCAACCTCCTGACTGTTTTAGCCTTCCCACTTCGTTTTCCACTTAGCCAATCTTTGGGACCTTAGCTGGCGGTCTGGGTTGTTTCCCTCTTGACATCGGACGTTAGCACCCGGTGTCTGTCTCCCAAGCTCGCACTCACTAGTATTCGGAGTTTGCAATGGTTTGGTAAGTCGCGATGACCCCCTAGCCATAACAGTGCTCTACCCCTAGTGGTGATACTTGAGGCACTACCTAAATAGCTTTCGGAGAGAACCAGCTATCTCCAAGTTTGTTTAGCCTTTCACCCCTACCCACAGCTCATCCCCTAACTTTTCAACGTTAGTGGGTTCGGACCTCCAGTGCGTGTTACCGCACCTTCATCCTGGCCATGAGTAGATCACTTGGTTTCGGGTCTACACCCAGCGACTTTCGCCCTGTTCGGACTCGATTTCTCTTCGGCTCCCCTATTCGGTTAACCTCGCCACTGAATGTAAGTCGCTGACCCATTATACAAAAGGTACGCAGTCACCCATGCAAGCACGGGCTCCTACTGTTTGTATGCACACGGTTTCAGGTTCTATTTCACTCCCCTCCCGGGGTTCTTTTCGCCTTTCCCTCACGGTACTGGTTCACTATCGGTCGATTACGAGTATTTAGCCTTGGAGGATGGTCCCCCCATCTTCAGACAGGATTTCTCGTGTCCCGCCCTACTTGTCGCAAGCCCAGTCCTGTTAGATGGATTTCGTGTACGGGACTATCACCCTGTTTCGTCATCCTTTCCAGAATGTTCCACTATCTCATCTCACTATCTCTTGCAGGCTCTTCCCATTTCGCTCGCCACTACTTTGGGAATCTCGGTTGATTTCTTTTCCTGTAGTTACTTAGATGTTTCAGTTCACTACGTTCGCTTCAATAACCTATGGATTCAGTTATTGATGGCCAAAAGGCCGGGTTTCCCCATTCGGAAATCTGCGGATCAAAGTTTGTTTGCCAACTCCCCGCAGCTTATCGCAAGCTTCTACGTCCTTCATCGCCTGTAATCGCCAAGGCATCCACCCTGTGCACTTAGTCGCTTGTCTCTATAACTTTGACTTCTCTTGCGAGAATCCGGTTATACAGTTGAGTTTACGTTGCCGTATCCAAAGCAATCGAACTTCTTGAGATCACTTCATATACTTCTGATTACAATCACTACCCATCCAATAATCTTCGGCTTCAATATTCAGATTATTGGTGTTTTCTTACTTTTTTCCAGATTGTTAAAGAACTTTTACTACCCTAGGTCTCTAAAAGACCAAATCAAACCGCTCTTTCCAAGAACGTTTTGATTTGGCTTTTTGGTGGAGGTTGACGGGATCGAACCGACGACCCCCTGCTTGCAAAGCAGGTGCTCTCCCAGCTGAGCTAAACCCCCATTTCCATGGTGGGTCTGGTTGGTCTCGAACCAACGACCCCCGCGTTATCAACACGGTGCTCTAACCAACTGAGCTACAGACCCTTTTGGATCAGTATCTCCGCTTTCTGCTCATACCGACCTGATGTCCTTGTTTGCAACAGATGATAAGTGTGAACGCTTGCATCAAGGCTTTTCTCTAGAAAGGAGGTGATCCAGCCGCACCTTCCGATACGGCTACCTTGTTACGACTTCACCCCAGTCACGAATCCTACCGTGGTAAGCGCCCTCCTTGCGGTTAAGCTACCTACTTCTGGTAAAACCCGCTCCCATGGTGTGACGGGCGGTGTGTACAAGACCCGGGAACGTATTCACCGCGACATGCTGATCCGCGATTACTAGCGATTCCAACTTCATGGAGTCGAGTTGCAGACTCCAATCCGGACTACGATGCACTTTCTGGGATTAGCTCCCCCTCGCGGGTTGGCAACCCTCTGTATGCACCATTGTATGACGTGTGAAGCCCTACCCATAAGGGCCATGAGGACTTGACGTCATCCCCACCTTCCTCCGGTTTGTCACCGGCAGTTTCATTAGAGTGCCCTTTCGTAGCAACTAATGACAAGGGTTGCGCTCGTTGCGGGACTTAACCCAACATCTCACGACACGAGCTGACGACAGCCATGCAGCACCTGTGTTCAGGTTCTCTTTCGAGCACCCCCGAATCTCTTCAGGGTTCCTGACATGTCAAGGGTAGGTAAGGTTTTTCGCGTTGCATCGAATTAATCCACATCATCCACCGCTTGTGCGGGTCCCCGTCAATTCCTTTGAGTTTTAATCTTGCGACCGTACTCCCCAGGCGGTCGACTTCACGCGTTAGCTGCGTTACTAAGTCAATTAAGACCCAACAACTAGTCGACATCGTTTAGGGCGTGGACTACCAGGGTATCTAATCCTGTTTGCTCCCCACGCTTTCGTGCATGAGCGTCAGTGTTATCCCAGGGGGCTGCCTTCGCCATCGGTATTCCTCCACATATCTACGCATTTCACTGCTACACGTGGAATTCTACCCCCCTCTGACACACTCTAGCCGTGCAGTCACAAATGCAATTCCCAGGTTAAGCCCGGGCATTTCACATCTGTCTTACACAACCGCCTGCGCACGCTTTACGCCCAGTAATTCCGATTAACGCTCGCACCCTACGTATTACCGCGGCTGCTGGCACGTAGTTAGCCGGTGCTTATTCTTCAGGTACCGTCATGAAACCAGGGTATTAACCCAGTCCTTTTCTTCCCTGACAAAAGAGCTTTACAACCCGAAGGCCTTCTTCACTCACGCGGCATTGCTGGATCAGGGTTGCCCCCATTGTCCAAAATTCCCCACTGCTGCCTCCCGTAGGAGTCTGGGCCGTGTCTCAGTCCCAGTGTGGCTGATCGTCCTCTCAGACCAGCTACTGATCATCGCCTTGGTAGGCCTTTACCCCACCAACTAGCTAATCAGCTATCGGCCGCTCCAGGAGCGTGAGGCCCGAAGGTCCCCCACTTTCATCCGTAGATCGTATGCGGTATTAGCCAATCTTTCGACTGGTTGTCCCCCACTCTCGGGTACGTTCCGATATATTACTCACCCGTTCGCCACTCGCCATCAGGGTTGCCCCCATGCTGCCGTTCGACTTGCATGTGTAAAGCATGCCGCCAGCGTTCAATCTGAGCCAGGATCAAACTCTTCAGTTCAATCTCTTGCTTTCGCATTCGAAGTCACATTTCTGTCACTTCTCGCTCTCAAAATACTGACAAGGTTCTTCTCTCGAAGTCCTTACTTTCTCTTGCGAACGTTTGTTTCTTTTCTTGCTCCTCTCAACAAACGTCCACACTTATCATCTGTTCTTTTTTAAAGATCGTTTCGCTTCGACTACCTCTCAACCTTTGATAAAGCGTTTTGTTTATCTCCAGCAGAGAAATGAAATTATGAACCTCTTCTTATCTCCCGTCAAGCCCTTTTTTCACTTTTCTCAACTTCTTAAAAAGTAAAAAAGCCCCTGAATTTTCAGGGGCTTTCAGGATAATTGCCTGACGATAACCTACTTTCACACTGGTTTCAGCACTATCATCGGCGCGATATCGTTTCACGGTCCTGTTCGGGATGGGAAGGGGTGGTTCCAATTCGCTATGGTCATCAGGCATAACTTGTCGGCCGGCCGTCATCAACGTCCAGCCCAATCTGGAATCAAGCAAGAATCTTAAGGCAGATCATGTCTTTTGACAACTTCTTTTCCATAACCTGTCAAGGTTATAGAGACAAGCCTCACGAGCAATTAGTACTGGTTAGCTTAACGCATTGCTGCGCTTCCACACCCAGCCTATCAACGTCCTGGTCTCGAACGACTCTTCAGGGAGATCTAGTCTCCGGGAAGTCTTATCTTGAGGCAAGTTTCCCGCTTAGATGCTTTCAGCGGTTATCTTTCCCGAACTTAGCTACCCGGCAATGCCACTGGCGTGACAACCGGTACACCAGAGGTTCGTCCACTCCGGTCCTCTCGTACTAGGAGCAGCCCCTCTCAAACTTCCAACGCCCACGGCAGATAGGGACCAAACTGTCTCACGACGTTTTAAACCCAGCTCACGTACCACTTTAAATGGCGAACAGCCATACCCTTGGGACCGACTACAGCCCCAGGATGTGATGAGCCGACATCGAGGTGCCAAACTCCCCCGTCGATATGAACTCTTGGGAGGAATCAGCCTGTTATCCCCAGAGTACCTTTTATCCGTTGAGCGATGGCCCTTCCATACAGAACCACCGGATCACTATGTCCTACTTTCGTACCTGCTCGACTTGTCGGTCTCGCAGTTAAGCACGCTTATGCCATTGCACTATCAGCACGATGTCCGACCGTACCTAGCGTACCTTCGAACTCCTCCGTTACGCTTTTGGAGGAGACCGCCCCAGTCAAACTGCCTACCATACACTGTCCCCAACCCGGATAACGGGCCAAGGTTAGAACCTCAAACAAACCAGGGTGGTATTTCAAGGTCGGCTCCACGCAAACTAGCGTTCACGCTTCAAAGCCTCCCACCTATCCTACACAGATTGGTTCAAAGTCCAATGTAAAGCTACAGTAAAGGTTCATGGGGTCTTTCCGTCTAGCCGCGGGTAGATTGCATCATCACAACCATTTCAACTTCGCTGAGTCTCGGGAGGAGACAGTGTGGCCATCGTTACGCCATTCGTGCAGGTCGGAACTTACCCGACAAGGAATTTCGCTACCTTAGGACCGTTATAGTTACGGCCGCCGTTTACTGGGACTTCAATCAAGAGCTCTCACCCCATCATTTAATCTTCCAGCACCGGGCAGGCGTCACACCCTATACGTCCACTTTCGTGTTTGCAGAGTGCTGTGTTTTTATTAAACAGTCGCAGCCACCTTTTTATTGCAACCCCTTCACCCTCCTGGCGCAGGCCAGTCAAGCTACAAGGGCGTACCTTATCCCGAAGTTACGGTACCAATTTGCCGAGTTCCTTCTCCCGAGTTCTCTCAAGCGCCTTAGAATACTCATCTCGCCCACCTGTGTCGGTTTGCGGTACGGTCTCGTTAGACTGAAGCTTAGAGGCTTTTCTTGGAACCACTTCCAATCGCTTCGCGGCACAAGGCCACTCGTCTCAATCCCTTGGATTACGCTGCCGGATTTGCCTAGCAGCCTCCTTCGAATCAAGAACCGGGACTTCCAACACCCGGACGACTTTCCGCGATCCGTCCCCCCATCGCATCTAACGACGGTGCAGGAATATTAACCTGCTTCCCATCAGCTACGCATCTCTGCCTCGCCTTAGGGGCCGACTCACCCTGCTCCGATGAACGTTGAACAGGAAACCTTGGGCTTACGGCGTGGGGGCCTTTCACCCCCATTATCGCTACTCATGTCAGCATTCGCACTTCTGATACCTCCAGCATGCTTCTCAACACACCTTCTCAGGCTTACAGAACGCTCTCCTACCATATCCCATACAGGATATCCGCAGCTTCGGTGACTGGCTTAGCCCCGTTACATCTTCCGCGCAGGACGACTCGATCAGTGAGCTATTACGCTTTCTTTAAAGGATGGCTGCTTCTAAGCCAACCTCCTGACTGTTTTAGCCTTCCCACTTCGTTTTCCACTTAGCCAATCTTTGGGACCTTAGCTGGCGGTCTGGGTTGTTTCCCTCTTGACATCGGACGTTAGCACCCGGTGTCTGTCTCCCAAGCTCGCACTCACTAGTATTCGGAGTTTGCAATGGTTTGGTAAGTCGCGATGACCCCCTAGCCATAACAGTGCTCTACCCCTAGTGGTGATACTTGAGGCACTACCTAAATAGCTTTCGGAGAGAACCAGCTATCTCCAAGTTTGTTTAGCCTTTCACCCCTACCCACAGCTCATCCCCTAACTTTTCAACGTTAGTGGGTTCGGACCTCCAGTGCGTGTTACCGCACCTTCATCCTGGCCATGAGTAGATCACTTGGTTTCGGGTCTACACCCAGCGACTTTCGCCCTGTTCGGACTCGATTTCTCTTCGGCTCCCCTATTCGGTTAACCTCGCCACTGAATGTAAGTCGCTGACCCATTATACAAAAGGTACGCAGTCACCCATGCAAGCACGGGCTCCTACTGTTTGTATGCACACGGTTTCAGGTTCTATTTCACTCCCCTCCCGGGGTTCTTTTCGCCTTTCCCTCACGGTACTGGTTCACTATCGGTCGATTACGAGTATTTAGCCTTGGAGGATGGTCCCCCCATCTTCAGACAGGATTTCTCGTGTCCCGCCCTACTTGTCGCAAGCCCAGTCCTGTTAGATGGATTTCGTGTACGGGACTATCACCCTGTTTCGTCATCCTTTCCAGAATGTTCCACTATCTCATCTCACTATCTCTTGCAGGCTCTTCCCATTTCGCTCGCCACTACTTTGGGAATCTCGGTTGATTTCTTTTCCTGTAGTTACTTAGATGTTTCAGTTCACTACGTTCGCTTCAATAACCTATGGATTCAGTTATTGATGGCCAAAAGGCCGGGTTTCCCCATTCGGAAATCTGCGGATCAAAGTTTGTTTGCCAACTCCCCGCAGCTTATCGCAAGCTTCTACGTCCTTCATCGCCTGTAATCGCCAAGGCATCCACCCTGTGCACTTAGTCGCTTGTCTCTATAACTTTGACTTCTCTTGCGAGAATCCGGTTATACAGTTGAGTTTACGTTGCCGTATCCAAAGCAATCGAACTTCTTGAGATCACTTCATATACTTCTGATTACAATCACTACCCATCCAATAATCTTCGGCTTCAATATTCAGATTATTGGTGTTTTCTTACTTTTTTCCAGATTGTTAAAGAACTTTTACTACCCTAGGTCTCTAAAAGACCAAATCAAACCGCTCTTTCCAAGAACGTTTTGATTTGGCTTTTTGGTGGAGGTTGACGGGATCGAACCGACGACCCCCTGCTTGCAAAGCAGGTGCTCTCCCAGCTGAGCTAAACCCCCATTTCCATGGTGGGTCTGGTTGGTCTCGAACCAACGACCCCCGCGTTATCAACACGGTGCTCTAACCAACTGAGCTACAGACCCTTTTGGATCAGTATCTCCGCTTTCTGCTCATACCGACCTGATGTCCTTGTTTGCAACAGATGATAAGTGTGAACGCTTGCATCAAGGCTTTTCTCTAGAAAGGAGGTGATCCAGCCGCACCTTCCGATACGGCTACCTTGTTACGACTTCACCCCAGTCACGAATCCTACCGTGGTAAGCGCCCTCCTTGCGGTTAAGCTACCTACTTCTGGTAAAACCCGCTCCCATGGTGTGACGGGCGGTGTGTACAAGACCCGGGAACGTATTCACCGCGACATGCTGATCCGCGATTACTAGCGATTCCAACTTCATGGAGTCGAGTTGCAGACTCCAATCCGGACTACGATGCACTTTCTGGGATTAGCTCCCCCTCGCGGGTTGGCAACCCTCTGTATGCACCATTGTATGACGTGTGAAGCCCTACCCATAAGGGCCATGAGGACTTGACGTCATCCCCACCTTCCTCCGGTTTGTCACCGGCAGTTTCATTAGAGTGCCCTTTCGTAGCAACTAATGACAAGGGTTGCGCTCGTTGCGGGACTTAACCCAACATCTCACGACACGAGCTGACGACAGCCATGCAGCACCTGTGTTCAGGTTCTCTTTCGAGCACCCCCGAATCTCTTCAGGGTTCCTGACATGTCAAGGGTAGGTAAGGTTTTTCGCGTTGCATCGAATTAATCCACATCATCCACCGCTTGTGCGGGTCCCCGTCAATTCCTTTGAGTTTTAATCTTGCGACCGTACTCCCCAGGCGGTCGACTTCACGCGTTAGCTGCGTTACTAAGTCAATTAAGACCCAACAACTAGTCGACATCGTTTAGGGCGTGGACTACCAGGGTATCTAATCCTGTTTGCTCCCCACGCTTTCGTGCATGAGCGTCAGTGTTATCCCAGGGGGCTGCCTTCGCCATCGGTATTCCTCCACATATCTACGCATTTCACTGCTACACGTGGAATTCTACCCCCCTCTGACACACTCTAGCCGTGCAGTCACAAATGCAATTCCCAGGTTAAGCCCGGGCATTTCACATCTGTCTTACACAACCGCCTGCGCACGCTTTACGCCCAGTAATTCCGATTAACGCTCGCACCCTACGTATTACCGCGGCTGCTGGCACGTAGTTAGCCGGTGCTTATTCTTCAGGTACCGTCATGAAACCAGGGTATTAACCCAGTCCTTTTCTTCCCTGACAAAAGAGCTTTACAACCCGAAGGCCTTCTTCACTCACGCGGCATTGCTGGATCAGGGTTGCCCCCATTGTCCAAAATTCCCCACTGCTGCCTCCCGTAGGAGTCTGGGCCGTGTCTCAGTCCCAGTGTGGCTGATCGTCCTCTCAGACCAGCTACTGATCATCGCCTTGGTAGGCCTTTACCCCACCAACTAGCTAATCAGCTATCGGCCGCTCCAGGAGCGTGAGGCCCGAAGGTCCCCCACTTTCATCCGTAGATCGTATGCGGTATTAGCCAATCTTTCGACTGGTTGTCCCCCACTCTCGGGTACGTTCCGATATATTACTCACCCGTTCGCCACTCGCCATCAGGGTTGCCCCCATGCTGCCGTTCGACTTGCATGTGTAAAGCATGCCGCCAGCGTTCAATCTGAGCCAGGATCAAACTCTTCAGTTCAATCTCTTGCTTTCGCATTCGAAGTCACATTTCTGTCACTTCTCGCTCTCAAAATACTGACAAGGTTCTTCTCTCGAAGTCCTTACTTTCTCTTGCGAACGTTTGTTTCTTTTCTTGCTCCTCTCAACAAACGTCCACACTTATCATCTGTTCTTTTTTAAAGATCGTTTCGCTTCGACTACCTCTCAACCTTTGATAAAGCGTTTTGTTTATCTCCAGCAGAGAAATGAAATTATGAACCTCTTCTTATCTCCCGTCAAGCCCTTTTTTCACTTTTCTCAACTTCTTAAAAAGTAAAAAAGCCCCTGAATTTTCAGGGGCTTTCAGGATAATTGCCTGACGATAACCTACTTTCACACTGGTTTCAGCACTATCATCGGCGCGATATCGTTTCACGGTCCTGTTCGGGATGGGAAGGGGTGGTTCCAATTCGCTATGGTCATCAGGCATAACTTGTCGGCCGGCCGTCATCAACGTCCAGCCCAATCTGGAATCAAGCAAGAATCTTAAGGCAGATCATGTCTTTTGACAACTTCTTTTCCATAACCTGTCAAGGTTATAGAGACAAGCCTCACGAGCAATTAGTACTGGTTAGCTTAACGCATTGCTGCGCTTCCACACCCAGCCTATCAACGTCCTGGTCTCGAACGACTCTTCAGGGAGATCTAGTCTCCGGGAAGTCTTATCTTGAGGCAAGTTTCCCGCTTAGATGCTTTCAGCGGTTATCTTTCCCGAACTTAGCTACCCGGCAATGCCACTGGCGTGACAACCGGTACACCAGAGGTTCGTCCACTCCGGTCCTCTCGTACTAGGAGCAGCCCCTCTCAAACTTCCAACGCCCACGGCAGATAGGGACCAAACTGTCTCACGACGTTTTAAACCCAGCTCACGTACCACTTTAAATGGCGAACAGCCATACCCTTGGGACCGACTACAGCCCCAGGATGTGATGAGCCGACATCGAGGTGCCAAACTCCCCCGTCGATATGAACTCTTGGGAGGAATCAGCCTGTTATCCCCAGAGTACCTTTTATCCGTTGAGCGATGGCCCTTCCATACAGAACCACCGGATCACTATGTCCTACTTTCGTACCTGCTCGACTTGTCGGTCTCGCAGTTAAGCACGCTTATGCCATTGCACTATCAGCACGATGTCCGACCGTACCTAGCGTACCTTCGAACTCCTCCGTTACGCTTTTGGAGGAGACCGCCCCAGTCAAACTGCCTACCATACACTGTCCCCAACCCGGATAACGGGCCAAGGTTAGAACCTCAAACAAACCAGGGTGGTATTTCAAGGTCGGCTCCACGCAAACTAGCGTTCACGCTTCAAAGCCTCCCACCTATCCTACACAGATTGGTTCAAAGTCCAATGTAAAGCTACAGTAAAGGTTCATGGGGTCTTTCCGTCTAGCCGCGGGTAGATTGCATCATCACAACCATTTCAACTTCGCTGAGTCTCGGGAGGAGACAGTGTGGCCATCGTTACGCCATTCGTGCAGGTCGGAACTTACCCGACAAGGAATTTCGCTACCTTAGGACCGTTATAGTTACGGCCGCCGTTTACTGGGACTTCAATCAAGAGCTCTCACCCCATCATTTAATCTTCCAGCACCGGGCAGGCGTCACACCCTATACGTCCACTTTCGTGTTTGCAGAGTGCTGTGTTTTTATTAAACAGTCGCAGCCACCTTTTTATTGCAACCCCTTCACCCTCCTGGCGCAGGCCAGTCAAGCTACAAGGGCGTACCTTATCCCGAAGTTACGGTACCAATTTGCCGAGTTCCTTCTCCCGAGTTCTCTCAAGCGCCTTAGAATACTCATCTCGCCCACCTGTGTCGGTTTGCGGTACGGTCTCGTTAGACTGAAGCTTAGAGGCTTTTCTTGGAACCACTTCCAATCGCTTCGCGGCACAAGGCCACTCGTCTCAATCCCTTGGATTACGCTGCCGGATTTGCCTAGCAGCCTCCTTCGAATCAAGAACCGGGACTTCCAACACCCGGACGACTTTCCGCGATCCGGTCCCCCCATCGCATCTAACGACGGTGCAGGAATATTAACCTGCTTCCCATCAGCTACGCATCTCTGCCTCGCCTTAGGGGCCGACTCACCCTGCTCCGATGAACGTTGAACAGGAAACCTTGGGCTTACGGCGTGGGGGCCTTTCACCCCCATTATCGCTACTCATGTCAGCATTCGCACTTCTGATACCTCCAGCATGCTTCTCAACACACCTTCTCAGGCTTACAGAACGCTCTCCTACCATATCCCATACAGGATATCCGCAGCTTCGGTGACTGGCTTAGCCCCGTTACATCTTCCGCGCAGGACGACTCGATCAGTGAGCTATTACGCTTTCTTTAAAGGATGGCTGCTTCTAAGCCAACCTCCTGACTGTTTTAGCCTTCCCACTTCGTTTTCCACTTAGCCAATCTTTGGGACCTTAGCTGGCGGTCTGGGTTGTTTCCCTCTTGACATCGGACGTTAGCACCCGGTGTCTGTCTCCCAAGCTCGCACTCACTAGTATTCGGAGTTTGCAATGGTTTGGTAAGTCGCGATGACCCCCTAGCCATAACAGTGCTCTACCCCTAGTGGTGATACTTGAGGCACTACCTAAATAGCTTTCGGAGAGAACCAGCTATCTCCAAGTTTGTTTAGCCTTTCACCCCTACCCACAGCTCATCCCCTAACTTTTCAACGTTAGTGGGTTCGGACCTCCAGTGCGTGTTACCGCACCTTCATCCTGGCCATGAGTAGATCACTTGGTTTCGGGTCTACACCCAGCGACTTTCGCCCTGTTCGGACTCGATTTCTCTTCGGCTCCCCTATTCGGTTAACCTCGCCACTGAATGTAAGTCGCTGACCCATTATACAAAAGGTACGCAGTCACCCATGCAAGCACGGGCTCCTACTGTTTGTATGCACACGGTTTCAGGTTCTATTTCACTCCCCTCCCGGGGTTCTTTTCGCCTTTCCCTCACGGTACTGGTTCACTATCGGTCGATTACGAGTATTTAGCCTTGGAGGATGGTCCCCCCATCTTCAGACAGGATTTCTCGTGTCCCGCCCTACTTGTCGCAAGCCCAGTCCTGTTAGATGGATTTCGTGTACGGGACTATCACCCTGTTTCGTCATCCTTTCCAGAATGTTCCACTATCTCATCTCACTATCTCTTGCAGGCTCTTCCCATTTCGCTCGCCACTACTTTGGGAATCTCGGTTGATTTCTTTTCCTGTAGTTACTTAGATGTTTCAGTTCACTACGTTCGCTTCAATAACCTATGGATTCAGTTATTGATGGCCAAAAGGCCGGGTTTCCCCATTCGGAAATCTGCGGATCAAAGTTTGTTTGCCAACTCCCCGCAGCTTATCGCAAGCTTCTACGTCCTTCATCGCCTGTAATCGCCAAGGCATCCACCCTGTGCACTTAGTCGCTTGTCTCTATAACTTTGACTTCTCTTGCGAGAATCCGGTTATACAGTTGAGTTTACGTTGCCGTATCCAAAGCAATCGAACTTCTTGAGATCACTTCATATACTTCTGATTACAATCACTACCCATCCAATAATCTTCGGCTTCAATATTCAGATTATTGGTGTTTTCTTACTTTTTTCCAGATTGTTAAAGAACTTTTACTACCCTAGGTCTCTAAAAGACCAAATCAAACCGCTCTTTCCAAGAACGTTTTGATTTGGCTTTTTGGTGGAGGTTGACGGGATCGAACCGACGACCCCCTGCTTGCAAAGCAGGTGCTCTCCCAGCTGAGCTAAACCCCCATTTCCATGGTGGGTCTGGTTGGTCTCGAACCAACGACCCCCGCGTTATCAACACGGTGCTCTAACCAACTGAGCTACAGACCCTTTTGGATCAGTATCTCCGCTTTCTGCTCATACCGACCTGATGTCCTTGTTTGCAACAGATGATAAGTGTGAACGCTTGCATCAAGGCTTTTCTCTAGAAAGGAGGTGATCCAGCCGCACCTTCCGATACGGCTACCTTGTTACGACTTCACCCCAGTCACGAATCCTACCGTGGTAAGCGCCCTCCTTGCGGTTAAGCTACCTACTTCTGGTAAAACCCGCTCCCATGGTGTGACGGGCGGTGTGTACAAGACCCGGGAACGTATTCACCGCGACATGCTGATCCGCGATTACTAGCGATTCCAACTTCATGGAGTCGAGTTGCAGACTCCAATCCGGACTACGATGCACTTTCTGGGATTAGCTCCCCCTCGCGGGTTGGCAACCCTCTGTATGCACCATTGTATGACGTGTGAAGCCCTACCCATAAGGGCCATGAGGACTTGACGTCATCCCCACCTTCCTCCGGTTTGTCACCGGCAGTTTCATTAGAGTGCCCTTTCGTAGCAACTAATGACAAGGGTTGCGCTCGTTGCGGGACTTAACCCAACATCTCACGACACGAGCTGACGACAGCCATGCAGCACCTGTGTTCAGGTTCTCTTTCGAGCACCCCCGAATCTCTTCAGGGTTCCTGACATGTCAAGGGTAGGTAAGGTTTTTCGCGTTGCATCGAATTAATCCACATCATCCACCGCTTGTGCGGGTCCCCGTCAATTCCTTTGAGTTTTAATCTTGCGACCGTACTCCCCAGGCGGTCGACTTCACGCGTTAGCTGCGTTACTAAGTCAATTAAGACCCAACAACTAGTCGACATCGTTTAGGGCGTGGACTACCAGGGTATCTAATCCTGTTTGCTCCCCACGCTTTCGTGCATGAGCGTCAGTGTTATCCCAGGGGGCTGCCTTCGCCATCGGTATTCCTCCACATATCTACGCATTTCACTGCTACACGTGGAATTCTACCCCCCTCTGACACACTCTAGCCGTGCAGTCACAAATGCAATTCCCAGGTTAAGCCCGGGCATTTCACATCTGTCTTACACAACCGCCTGCGCACGCTTTACGCCCAGTAATTCCGATTAACGCTCGCACCCTACGTATTACCGCGGCTGCTGGCACGTAGTTAGCCGGTGCTTATTCTTCAGGTACCGTCATGAAACCAGGGTATTAACCCAGTCCTTTTCTTCCCTGACAAAAGAGCTTTACAACCCGAAGGCCTTCTTCACTCACGCGGCATTGCTGGATCAGGGTTGCCCCCATTGTCCAAAATTCCCCACTGCTGCCTCCCGTAGGAGTCTGGGCCGTGTCTCAGTCCCAGTGTGGCTGATCGTCCTCTCAGACCAGCTACTGATCATCGCCTTGGTAGGCCTTTACCCCACCAACTAGCTAATCAGCTATCGGCCGCTCCAGGAGCGTGAGGCCCGAAGGTCCCCCACTTTCATCCGTAGATCGTATGCGGTATTAGCCAATCTTTCGACTGGTTGTCCCCCACTCTCGGGTACGTTCCGATATATTACTCACCCGTTCGCCACTCGCCATCAGGGTTGCCCCCATGCTGCCGTTCGACTTGCATGTGTAAAGCATGCCGCCAGCGTTCAATCTGAGCCAGGATCAAACTCTTCAGTTCAATCTCTTGCTTTCGCATTCGAAGTCACATTTCTGTCACTTCTCGCTCTCAAAATACTGACAAGGTTCTTCTCTCGAAGTCCTTACTTTCTCTTGCGAACGTTTGTTTCTTTTCTTGCTCCTCTCAACAAACGTCCACACTTATCATCTGTTCTTTTTTAAAGATCGTTTCGCTTCGACTACCTCTCAACCTTTGATAAAGCGTTTTGTTTATCTCCAGCAGAGAAATGAAATTATGAACCTCTTCTTATCTCCCGTCAAGCCCTTTTTTCACTTTTCTCAACTTCTTAAAAAGTAAAAAAGCCCCTGAATTTTCAGGGGCTTTCAGGATAATTGCCTGACGATAACCTACTTTCACACTGGTTTCAGCACTATCATCGGCGCGATATCGTTTCACGGTCCTGTTCGGGATGGGAAGGGGTGGTTCCAATTCGCTATGGTCATCAGGCATAACTTGTCGGCCGGCCGTCATCAACGTCCAGCCCAATCTGGAATCAAGCAAGAATCTTAAGGCAGATCATGTCTTTTGACAACTTCTTTTCCATAACCTGTCAAGGTTATAGAGACAAGCCTCACGAGCAATTAGTACTGGTTAGCTTAACGCATTGCTGCGCTTCCACACCCAGCCTATCAACGTCCTGGTCTCGAACGACTCTTCAGGGAGATCTAGTCTCCGGGAAGTCTTATCTTGAGGCAAGTTTCCCGCTTAGATGCTTTCAGCGGTTATCTTTCCCGAACTTAGCTACCCGGCAATGCCACTGGCGTGACAACCGGTACACCAGAGGTTCGTCCACTCCGGTCCTCTCGTACTAGGAGCAGCCCCTCTCAAACTTCCAACGCCCACGGCAGATAGGGACCAAACTGTCTCACGACGTTTTAAACCCAGCTCACGTACCACTTTAAATGGCGAACAGCCATACCCTTGGGACCGACTACAGCCCCAGGATGTGATGAGCCGACATCGAGGTGCCAAACTCCCCCGTCGATATGAACTCTTGGGAGGAATCAGCCTGTTATCCCCAGAGTACCTTTTATCCGTTGAGCGATGGCCCTTCCATACAGAACCACCGGATCACTATGTCCTACTTTCGTACCTGCTCGACTTGTCGGTCTCGCAGTTAAGCACGCTTATGCCATTGCACTATCAGCACGATGTCCGACCGTACCTAGCGTACCTTCGAACTCCTCCGTTACGCTTTTGGAGGAGACCGCCCCAGTCAAACTGCCTACCATACACTGTCCCCAACCCGGATAACGGGCCAAGGTTAGAACCTCAAACAAACCAGGGTGGTATTTCAAGGTCGGCTCCACGCAAACTAGCGTTCACGCTTCAAAGCCTCCCACCTATCCTACACAGATTGGTTCAAAGTCCAATGTAAAGCTACAGTAAAGGTTCATGGGGTCTTTCCGTCTAGCCGCGGGTAGATTGCATCATCACAACCATTTCAACTTCGCTGAGTCTCGGGAGGAGACAGTGTGGCCATCGTTACGCCATTCGTGCAGGTCGGAACTTACCCGACAAGGAATTTCGCTACCTTAGGACCGTTATAGTTACGGCCGCCGTTTACTGGGACTTCAATCAAGAGCTCTCACCCCATCATTTAATCTTCCAGCACCGGGCAGGCGTCACACCCTATACGTCCACTTTCGTGTTTGCAGAGTGCTGTGTTTTTATTAAACAGTCGCAGCCACCTTTTTATTGCAACCCCTTCACCCTCCTGGCGCAGGCCAGTCAAGCTACAAGGGCGTACCTTATCCCGAAGTTACGGTACCAATTTGCCGAGTTCCTTCTCCCGAGTTCTCTCAAGCGCCTTAGAATACTCATCTCGCCCACCTGTGTCGGTTTGCGGTACGGTCTCGTTAGACTGAAGCTTAGAGGCTTTTCTTGGAACCACTTCCAATCGCTTCGCGGCACAAGGCCACTCGTCTCAATCCCTTGGATTACGCTGCCGGATTTGCCTAGCAGCCTCCTTCGAATCAAGAACCGGGACTTCCAACACCCGGACGACTTTCCGCGATCCGTCCCCCCATCGCATCTAACGACGGTGCAGGAATATTAACCTGCTTCCCATCAGCTACGCATCTCTGCCTCGCCTTAGGGGCCGACTCACCCTGCTCCGATGAACGTTGAACAGGAAACCTTGGGCTTACGGCGTGGGGGCCTTTCACCCCCATTATCGCTACTCATGTCAGCATTCGCACTTCTGATACCTCCAGCATGCTTCTCAACACACCTTCTCAGGCTTACAGAACGCTCTCCTACCATATCCCATACAGGATATCCGCAGCTTCGGTGACTGGCTTAGCCCCGTTACATCTTCCGCGCAGGACGACTCGATCAGTGAGCTATTACGCTTTCTTTAAAGGATGGCTGCTTCTAAGCCAACCTCCTGACTGTTTTAGCCTTCCCACTTCGTTTTCCACTTAGCCAATCTTTGGGACCTTAGCTGGCGGTCTGGGTTGTTTCCCTCTTGACATCGGACGTTAGCACCCGGTGTCTGTCTCCCAAGCTCGCACTCACTAGTATTCGGAGTTTGCAATGGTTTGGTAAGTCGCGATGACCCCCTAGCCATAACAGTGCTCTACCCCTAGTGGTGATACTTGAGGCACTACCTAAATAGCTTTCGGAGAGAACCAGCTATCTCCAAGTTTGTTTAGCCTTTCACCCCTACCCACAGCTCATCCCCTAACTTTTCAACGTTAGTGGGTTCGGACCTCCAGTGCGTGTTACCGCACCTTCATCCTGGCCATGAGTAGATCACTTGGTTTCGGGTCTACACCCAGCGACTTTCGCCCTGTTCGGACTCGATTTCTCTTCGGCTCCCCTATTCGGTTAACCTCGCCACTGAATGTAAGTCGCTGACCCATTATACAAAAGGTACGCAGTCACCCATGCAAGCACGGGCTCCTACTGTTTGTATGCACACGGTTTCAGGTTCTATTTCACTCCCCTCCCGGGGTTCTTTTCGCCTTTCCCTCACGGTACTGGTTCACTATCGGTCGATTACGAGTATTTAGCCTTGGAGGATGGTCCCCCCATCTTCAGACAGGATTTCTCGTGTCCCGCCCTACTTGTCGCAAGCCCAGTCCTGTTAGATGGATTTCGTGTACGGGACTATCACCCTGTTTCGTCATCCTTTCCAGAATGTTCCACTATCTCATCTCACTATCTCTTGCAGGCTCTTCCCATTTCGCTCGCCACTACTTTGGGAATCTCGGTTGATTTCTTTTCCTGTAGTTACTTAGATGTTTCAGTTCACTACGTTCGCTTCAATAACCTATGGATTCAGTTATTGATGGCCAAAAGGCCGGGTTTCCCCATTCGGAAATCTGCGGATCAAAGTTTGTTTGCCAACTCCCCGCAGCTTATCGCAAGCTTCTACGTCCTTCATCGCCTGTAATCGCCAAGGCATCCACCCTGTGCACTTAGTCGCTTGTCTCTATAACTTTGACTTCTCTTGCGAGAATCCGGTTATACAGTTGAGTTTACGTTGCCGTATCCAAAGCAATCGAACTTCTTGAGATCACTTCATATACTTCTGATTACAATCACTACCCATCCAATAATCTTCGGCTTCAATATTCAGATTATTGGTGTTTTCTTACTTTTTTCCAGATTGTTAAAGAACTTTTACTACCCTAGGTCTCTAAAAGACCAAATCAAACCGCTCTTTCCAAGAACGTTTTGATTTGGCTTTTTGGTGGAGGTTGACGGGATCGAACCGACGACCCCCTGCTTGCAAAGCAGGTGCTCTCCCAGCTGAGCTAAACCCCCATTTCCATGGTGGGTCTGGTTGGTCTCGAACCAACGACCCCCGCGTTATCAACACGGTGCTCTAACCAACTGAGCTACAGACCCTTTTGGATCAGTATCTCCGCTTTCTGCTCATACCGACCTGATGTCCTTGTTTGCAACAGATGATAAGTGTGAACGCTTGCATCAAGGCTTTTCTCTAGAAAGGAGGTGATCCAGCCGCACCTTCCGATACGGCTACCTTGTTACGACTTCACCCCAGTCACGAATCCTACCGTGGTAAGCGCCCTCCTTGCGGTTAAGCTACCTACTTCTGGTAAAACCCGCTCCCATGGTGTGACGGGCGGTGTGTACAAGACCCGGGAACGTATTCACCGCGACATGCTGATCCGCGATTACTAGCGATTCCAACTTCATGGAGTCGAGTTGCAGACTCCAATCCGGACTACGATGCACTTTCTGGGATTAGCTCCCCCTCGCGGGTTGGCAACCCTCTGTATGCACCATTGTATGACGTGTGAAGCCCTACCCATAAGGGCCATGAGGACTTGACGTCATCCCCACCTTCCTCCGGTTTGTCACCGGCAGTTTCATTAGAGTGCCCTTTCGTAGCAACTAATGACAAGGGTTGCGCTCGTTGCGGGACTTAACCCAACATCTCACGACACGAGCTGACGACAGCCATGCAGCACCTGTGTTCAGGTTCTCTTTCGAGCACCCCCGAATCTCTTCAGGGTTCCTGACATGTCAAGGGTAGGTAAGGTTTTTCGCGTTGCATCGAATTAATCCACATCATCCACCGCTTGTGCGGGTCCCCGTCAATTCCTTTGAGTTTTAATCTTGCGACCGTACTCCCCAGGCGGTCGACTTCACGCGTTAGCTGCGTTACTAAGTCAATTAAGACCCAACAACTAGTCGACATCGTTTAGGGCGTGGACTACCAGGGTATCTAATCCTGTTTGCTCCCCACGCTTTCGTGCATGAGCGTCAGTGTTATCCCAGGGGGCTGCCTTCGCCATCGGTATTCCTCCACATATCTACGCATTTCACTGCTACACGTGGAATTCTACCCCCCTCTGACACACTCTAGCCGTGCAGTCACAAATGCAATTCCCAGGTTAAGCCCGGGCATTTCACATCTGTCTTACACAACCGCCTGCGCACGCTTTACGCCCAGTAATTCCGATTAACGCTCGCACCCTACGTATTACCGCGGCTGCTGGCACGTAGTTAGCCGGTGCTTATTCTTCAGGTACCGTCATGAAACCAGGGTATTAACCCAGTCCTTTTCTTCCCTGACAAAAGAGCTTTACAACCCGAAGGCCTTCTTCACTCACGCGGCATTGCTGGATCAGGGTTGCCCCCATTGTCCAAAATTCCCCACTGCTGCCTCCCGTAGGAGTCTGGGCCGTGTCTCAGTCCCAGTGTGGCTGATCGTCCTCTCAGACCAGCTACTGATCATCGCCTTGGTAGGCCTTTACCCCACCAACTAGCTAATCAGCTATCGGCCGCTCCAGGAGCGTGAGGCCCGAAGGTCCCCCACTTTCATCCGTAGATCGTATGCGGTATTAGCCAATCTTTCGACTGGTTGTCCCCCACTCTCGGGTACGTTCCGATATATTACTCACCCGTTCGCCACTCGCCATCAGGGTTGCCCCCATGCTGCCGTTCGACTTGCATGTGTAAAGCATGCCGCCAGCGTTCAATCTGAGCCAGGATCAAACTCTTCAGTTCAATCTCTTGCTTTCGCATTCGAAGTCACATTTCTGTCACTTCTCGCTCTCAAAATACTGACAAGGTTCTTCTCTCGAAGTCCTTACTTTCTCTTGCGAACGTTTGTTTCTTTTCTTGCTCCTCTCAACAAACGTCCACACTTATCATCTGTTCTTTTTTAAAGATCGTTTCGCTTCGACTACCTCTCAACCTTTGATAAAGCGTTTTGTTTATCTCCAGCAGAGAAATGAAATTATGAACCTCTTCTTATCTCCCGTCAAGCCCTTTTTTCACTTTTCTCAAACTCCCCCCAAAAAAACACTTGACTTCTTTTCCCTCACTGTCACTTCCAGTGCAGCGGAAAAGTAAAATTTTCCTCGCAGTTCTCTATAGTGTCAATACCTTTCATTTCTATCTGCATCATCGCGTCACATTTTTGCACTTTTCTTGCTTTCAATCCGGAAAATATTCTGGCGGCCTTTTTCACCCTATAGATACTCATCCCTGTTCTAGAGGACGACAAGCAAAGATTGACATCAAATGGAAAGTTGATAAAGTGTCTGCCAGACAGTCATCAAGACATCTCTCTAATTTTCAGCATATTTTCAGAAAGTATTTTCATGAGTTTGAAATGCGGCATCGTTGGTTTGCCTAATGTTGGCAAATCCACTCTTTTTAATGCACTAACCAAAGCAGGAATTCCCGCGGAAAACTATCCTTTTTGTACAATCGAGCCGAATGTCGGTATTGTCGAAGTTCCTGACCCCAGACTGAATGAATTGGCAAATATCGTAAAACCGGAAAGAATTGTTCCTGCTGTTGTCGAGTTTGTCGATATTGCAGGACTCGTCGCCGGGGCATCCAAGGGTGAGGGTCTGGGCAATCAGTTTCTTGCACATATTCGCGAGACGGATGCCATCGTACAGGTTGTACGCTGTTTTCAAAACGATAATGTCGTACACGTTGCGGGCAAGGTCGATCCACTCAGCGACATTTCCGTTATTCAGACAGAACTGGCTCTGGCCGATTTAAACACTGTCGAAAGAGTCATCCAGAGAGAAATCAAAAAGGCCGGAGCCGGCAATAAAGAATCAGCCCGGTTATGTGAATTGCTTGAAAAAGTGGCTGCACACCTGAACAAGGCAGAACCTGTCAGATCCCTGGGACTTGACAAGGAACAAATGGAATTGATTCGCCCGCTTTGCCTGATAACAGCCAAGCCGACAATGTATGTCGCCAATGTTTCAGATGATGGCTTTACCGACAATCCGCTGCTGGATCAATTGACGCAATATGCAGAATCACAAAACGCTCCGATCGTAACGATCTGTGCCGCCATTGAATCGGAAATCGTTGAACTGCCCGAGGAAGATCGCGCTGAATTCCTGTCAGACATGGGAATGGAAGAACCCGGACTTAACCGGCTTATTCGGGCCGCATTCAAACTGCTCGGGCTACAAACCTATTTTACAGCAGGAATCAAGGAAGTACGCGCCTGGACAATTCACATTGGTGATACCGCCCCGAAAGCTGCTGGAGTCATTCATACCGACTTCGAACGCGGATTCATTCGTGCGCAAACCATTTCCTTTGATGACTATATCACGTGCAAAGGAGAAACGGGCGCCAAGGAAGCAGGAAAAATGCGGGCGGAAGGAAAAGACTATATCGTGAAAGATGGCGATGTACTGAATTTCCTGTTTAATGTCTAGAGAAAAACCGGTGACAAGTTACCACCGGTTTTTCTACTTGCCACTGGTCACCCGGAGAAACTTTTCCATCAATTGCTCGGGCGTTTCCACGCAATCGGGATTATTAACAATACAATCCATCGGACACACCTGCTTGCATTGCGGTTCTTCGTAATGACCCACACATTCCGTGCATTTGTTGACGTCGATTTCACATATTTTCCTGCCCAAAGTAATGGCTTCATTCGGGCATTCCGGCACGCATATATCGCAACAGATGCAATCTTTCGTAATTAATAGCGCCATCTATTCCTCAAACACCTTCAGGTTAACGACTGACCAGAAGCTATTAATCCTATTTACCTTTCATTTCATTGACTTTGTTTCTGAGCCATTTTTCAACGGACGGAAACACAAACTTGGAAACATCGCCGCCAAGAAAGGCGATTTCGCGGACGATTGAACCGGAAATAAACTGGTATTGATCAGATGGCGTCATGAAAAGTGTCTCCGCTTCAGGCATCAGATAACGATTCATGCCCGCCATCTGGAATTCATACTCAAAATCAGACACGGCACGCAATCCCCTGATAATGACACTCGCATTATGCTCCCGGACAAAATCTTTCAACAGTCCCGTAAAGCTTTCCACTCTGACATTCGGATAATGACCAAGTACCTCCTTGGCAATAGCCATACGTTCTTCCATCGTAAAAAAAGGCTTTTTTGTCCGACTGTCGGCCACACCAACAATCAGTTCGTCAAACAAACCTGACGAGCGACGGACCAAGTCCTCATGCCCTCGCGTCAATGGATCAAATGTTCCGGGATAAACAGCAATAACCATTTTGATTCTTTCAGAATTGCAATATTTCGTAATATTACCTCAAGATGGACTTAATGCCTTCATTTCAAGCAGATGATAATAAACCTGTCCAGCCCGCCCTTCTCGAATAATTTGCAAACCGGGTACACTGTCCTCCATCCAGAAACGAAGTTTCTCATTCGTAACGGCCTCATTGGATTCAACATAAACCAACCCCTTGCTTGCCAATAACCGGACACAAAGAGGCAAAACACGCGGCAACAAGTCTTTTTGAAAGGGAGGGTCAAGAAAGATCAGATCGAATTTTCTATCTGTCCGGGCAAGCTGGCCTGAAAATTTCAGCGCATCGGCACAATAAATGGAAACCTGAACTGCATTCAGTTTCTTTTTGATAACCTGCAATTGCGCGCAAGCAGTACCATTTTCTTCTATCATGGTTACATGCGCCAGCCCTCTGCTGGCCGCTTCGAACCCCAGCGCCCCCGTACCGGCAAAAAGATCCAGACAATTCATACGACCGAACCCGTTTCCCCGCAAATGCACCAGCCAGTTAAACAGCGTCTCCCGAACCCGTTCGGATGTCGGCCGCAATCCGTCCACATCGGCAACGGCAAGCGGGGTACGTTTCCACATCCCGCCGACAATACGCACCTTGTGTTCCGGCTTTTTCACGGAAAGTTTGCCACCCTTTTGTTTCACGGGACTCATCTTCTGATTGCACCTGGCCTGAAATCCGTTTTTTATTCACTCATCATTCACCGACGACAACCGTAACCATTTTGTCGGCGGAAAGCTTTCGATTCATCGCGGCCTTGACATCAGCGACCGATATACGCTTGACATTCTCTGTCCAGGTATCCAGATAATCGAGAGGCAAACGATAATAGCCGATCATGGAAATCAATTCCAATATTTTCCGGTTGTTGTCCATCTGCATAGCAAAGCTGTTGACAAGATGATCTTTTGCCGCTTGCAGTTCCACTTCAGAAGGACCATTCTGCAAAAATGCAACCCATGTTGAATTGACAACCTTTAATGCTTCCCCGACCTGTTTTTTTTCTGTTTGCAGACCAATGATGAAAGGCCCTTCCTGCAACATGGGCTGAAATTTGCTGTAAACACTATACGATAATCCCCTTTTTTCCCGGACCTCCTGCATGAGTCTGGAAGAGAAACCGCCCCCACCCAGAATATAATTTCCTACCGTCAAAGCAAAAAAGTCAGGATCTCCTCGCTTGACGGCAGGCATCCCGAGCAAAACATGTGCCTGAGTAGCCGGATGCGAAATGGAATCGGTTTTGCTGGTGACCGGCCGGATTTCAGGCAACACCGGCAACTCCTGATGTGATGTTTGCAGGTTTTTGCTGATTTCATCCGCAATCGCTCTGGCACGGTTTTGGTCAACATCGCCGACAATACTGATAACTGCCCGATTGGCCACATAATGGGTTTTATGGAAATTGACGAGATCATTACGTGTTATAGACATCACCGATTCCGGGGTAGGACTTCTTCCATACGGATGGTCAATATATAGATCCCGTTTGAAAGTCTTCGCCGCAATCGATTCAGGTCTGGTCAGCTCTTCCCTGAGCGAGGCGACAAGCCGTACCTTGTCTCGTTCAAGCAATTCTTCAGGAAACGACGGCCTTGACAAAAACCGGGACATCATTTGAATAACATCATCCGATTCAGCCTGTCCAGACAAAACACGCAAGGTATATCCTGCCCGATCCATACCCGATTTGCCGCCATGCAATGCTCCCGCATCGGCGAAAGCATCAAGAATCCGCGACTCAGAGACATTATTTCCATCGGGAGACAAAATACCCTTATCCAGCGAGCCATTGGCGAGTGCTGCCAGACCAATCTTGTCTGCCGGATCACGACGGGAACCCGCATCGAATTCAACACTGATATCCAGAACCGGAATAGCATGTGTTTCAACAAACAACACTTTCGCACCATTTGCTGTTGTCCACTGCTGAATTGGCATGGCAGCCAATGCTGGCAAATTAATACACCCACAACCCAATACGCCAATAAACAGAAAACCGGCAAACTTCAGCTTGAATACTTTTTCAAGGATTTTTGTTTTCATATCAAATGCTTCATACAAGATATTCTGAATCACGGCCACTCATTTAACCTTTGTATCAGGCAAAACCTCAGGAACAAGTGTTGCGACTGTCAATGCATTGTCCGTGAAATATTTTTGCGCCACTCGCTGTACCTGTTGAGGAGTCACCTCCTTGAGCTTCCCGATAACATGGTCAATCCGTTTCTGACCGATGCCGGTCATTTCAAAAACACCGATTTCCATTGCCTGTCCGAACATTGAATCGCGTTTGTAAATCTGCGACGAAATCAACTGCATCTTCACCCGTTGCAATTCCTCCATGGTTATACCATGCTTCGCAATACTGGCAACTTCATGACGCAAACGCTTTTCCAGCTCGTCAACCGTCACACCTTTTGCAGGAATCCCTTGTAACACAAACAATGCCGGACCACGCGACAGGGCGGAATAATCTGTCCCGACCGACAGCGCTATCCGTTCCTTGCGCACCAAAGAAGCTGGAAGCCGTGCATTATCGTAGCCATCCAGAACAGAAGCCAGCACATCGAGTGCATAAACATCGTCATCTTTTTCGACATCTCTCAAAGCCGGGACCTTATAAGCCAGTACGACCATCGGATTTTCTGCAGGTGCGGAAACAGCAACCCGCTTAGGACCAAGCTGCTCCGGTTCCAGCTGGGGTTTGACCGGAACAATTTTTTTAGGCCGGATCTTGCCAAAATACTTATTCGCCATATTCCTGACTGCAAAGGCATCGACATCACCGACGACAACCATGATCGCATTATTCGGTGCATACCATCTTTCATACCAGTTTCTGGCATCCTCAACAGTCATATTCTGCAAATCGTTCATCCAGCCGATAACCGGCCAATGATACGGATGGGCGACAAAGGCTGCCGCTCTTAATGCTTCATCGACACGTCCTTCCGGCTGGTCATCCGTTCTCCAGCGTCGTTCTTCCATGACGACGCGGATTTCCTTCTCGAAATCCGAATTCGCGAACTGCAGATTACTCATGCGATCCGCTTCCATTTCCATCATTTTCTCAAGACTGTTTTTGGGGATCTGCTGAAAATAAGCCGTGTAATCAGTATTGGTAAAAGCATTGTCTTTACCTCCGAGCTTTGCGACCGTCTTGCTCAGGCTACCTTCGGGATACTTCGGTGTCCCCTTGAACATCATATGCTCAAGAACATGCGCGACGCCTGTTGTTCCATTCGTTTCATCCATCGATCCGGTACGATACCAGACCATATGCACAGCTACCGGAGCCCGATGGTCTTCCTTGACAATGATTTTCATACCGTTTTCAAGATAAAACTCTTTTGCCGGTTCGGCATATGCCCCGTTTTGTACACAGAACAGGACAAACATCAGACCATAGAAAAATTTTCGAATTTTCATATTTACAGCTCTGCTAAAATGACAGTATCGACAGGCCTCAAAATTTGGCTTCTAACTTCAGTTTATTAAGATGGTTTCCAATGTTCAGCTTTTTCAAAAAGAAAACCGACGTCACCAAGACAAAAGAAGAAATCAGCAAACCGGTCTTGTCAGACGACACACATGAAACATCCGCTATTTCGGAGTCGTCTGCACCTGATGCTGCCAATATAGAGACTTCCCAGGCCATTGCCAAGCCGGAAGAAGAAAAAAAACAGTCCTGGCTGACTCGTCTCAAAGCAGGGCTCGCCAGAACTTCCGCCAATCTGAATATTTTTGGTGGAACGAAAATCGATGAAGAACTGTTTGAAGAACTCGAAACGGCTCTTCTCGTTTCCGATGTGGGACTTCCTGCCACGGAATATCTTCTGGATACCCTTCGAAAAAAAGTCAGGGAAGAACATTTGACGCAACCTTCGGAAATCAAGGCCGAACTGGCCAAATTGTTGACAGGACTATTAGCCCCTCTTCAGAAAAGTCTTGAAATAGGAAGGCATTCTCCCTTAATTGTCATGATGACGGGAGTAAACGGTGCCGGCAAAACGACAACAATCGGTAAACTCGCCAGACATCTCCAGAACAACAACCAGACCGTCCTGCTGGCAGCAGGCGATACTTTCCGCGCAGCGGCACGTGAACAGCTTGCAGTCTGGGGGAATCGGAACCAGATCACCGTCATTGCCCAGGAATCCGGCGATCCGGCAGCTGTCGCTTTCGATGCAGTCCAGTCAGCCAAAGCGAAAAATATCGACGTCGTTATGGTGGACACGGCAGGCCGCTTGCCGACCCAACTACACCTAATGGAAGAACTCAGGAAAATCAAACGGGTCATCGGAAAAGGAATGGATGAAGCGCCTCATGAAATCATACTTGTCATCGATGGCAACACCGGACAGAATGCACTTGCCCAGGTCAAGGCATTTGACGAGGCACTGGGACTGACCGGTCTGATCGTTACCAAGCTGGATGGCACACCCAAAGGAGGCATTCTTGCGGCAATCGCGAAAAATCATCCTGTTCCCGTCTATTTCATTGGCGTAGGTGAAAAAATCGAAGACCTCCAGCCGTTTGTTGCGGAAGAATTCTCCAATGCGTTGCTGAGCTGAAAATGAGTGCGATGATCCAATTCCAGAATGTATCCAAATGTTATCCGGACGACATTATCGCGGTACAGGATATCAACCTGACGATCGAACAGGGCGAATATGTCTTTCTCTCGGGTCCTTCCGGAGCCGGAAAGTCGACGCTTCTCAAAATGATCGCTGCCATTGAACGGCCGGACACGGGAACCCTGACAGTCAATGGACAGGAAATCGGTCAGCTCAGGCCAGCTGGAATCCCGTTTTTGAGACGTAATCTGGGACTGATTCTCCAGCAGCAGCATCTGCTGGAAGACAGGACCATTCTGGAAAATGTCATGTTGCCGTTAAATGTGACGGGAGTGGAACAAACCGAAGCGAAATTTCGTGCCCGTGCAGCGCTGGAGAAAGTCGGACTGTCAAACCGTGCCGACTCACTTCCACTTGCCCTATCCGAAGGAGAACAGCAACGTGTCGCCGTCGCACGTGCGATCGTCAACCGCCCCCAGATCATTCTGGCTGATGAACCGACAGCCAATCTGGATAAGCCGAATGCAGACAAAGTCATTGAGGCAATTACCTTTTTCCAGTCAGCCGGAGTAACCTGCATTATTGCAACGCATGACGAAAGCCTTTTCACCAAGGCCAACCGAGTCATTTATCTTGATCACGGCAAACTCAGTCATATCGATCAAATGGATGGTAAAAAGCATGAAAATCTGGTTTAGACATCATGTCGCTGCAATTTGCCACGCACTTGCACAGTTCCGTCGTTCTCCCGGGCACTTTTTTTTCAACATCCTTGTCCTGTCCATGACACTGGCTCTTCCATTCGGTGGAATGACCATCCTCGACAATATCCAGTCCATTACAGAACAATTATCCGTCTCTCCGGAAATCAGTATCTTCCTGAAACAGGAAATCAGTCGTGACCGCACTATAGCCATGGAACAATCCATCCATAAAATACTGCGAACCGACCATCAAAAAGCTGAAATCCTCTTCATTCCCAAAGAAACGGCCCTCGAATCACTTCAGAAAAAAACAGGAATGAATGACATAGCCGACTCATTGGGACGCAACCCGCTTCCTGACTCATACGTTATACGCCTTCCCGATAACATGTCATCCGGCACCGCACTTGCCGCACAGATTGAATCGGTTGTACACCAGTTGCAAAAACTTCCCGGGATCGACAAGGTCCAGATCGATTCAGACTGGACAAAACGCCTGGCGGCACTGCTCAGTGTATTGAGAATGGGCCTTTTGTTTCTGGCAATTATCCTGAGTATTGTTGTCATCGTCGTCACATTTAACACGATCAGATTGCAGGTTCTGATGCATCTTGACGAGATCACCCTTTCATGGCATGTCGGCGCCAGCAGGGCTTACATCCGACGACCCTTTTATTATATGGGAATTTTTCTGGGACTTTTTTCCGGATGTTTTGCCCTGCTATTGATTAACTTGAGTCTAATTCCTTTCAATAGCGCCCTATATGAACTGACACAACTTTATGGTTCCAGCTTTCAGTTGACTCCGCTGAATCCTGTCATTTCCGTGATTTTACTGGGAGCCAGTGCAGCATTGGGTTGGCTGGGCGCCCTTTTATCTGTCAACCGGCAATTGAGAAGAATCAGCTAAAAAAGCCTGTCATTCATTTTCATATTGTCACCCGGCAATTCGAATGATATGGGACAAAAAAAGATTTTCAAACACGTCTAAAGTGGAACTTTTCCTAAATGACAGACCACTTGCATGGCAGACCGTCCAAAAATTAGCACTCTCAACACAAGAGTGCTAAAATACTGGTTATTGACAAATTACATAGTAATGTGTAACTGAAATCACTTTCAAGGAGAAAGAATGAACGCGAAGTCCGAACAAACATCACTTATGTCGGTGAGCAGTCATGCCTTGGCTCCAGCTTTCACCGGTTCGTTAGGCAATATCGAGGCCTATATCGCCGAGGTGAACCGTTTGCCGATTCTGACCCAAGAGCAGGAAACCGATCTTGCGCTGCGTTACCGCGAACACAATGATTTGAGTGCGGCACAAGAACTCGTTTTATCCCATCTGAGACTGGTTGTATCTATCGCAAGAAATTATCTCGGATACGGTCTTCCTCATGCCGATCTGATCCAGGAAGGCAATATCGGACTGATGAAAGCCGTCAAACGGTTCGATCCGGAAATGGGTGTCCGGCTTGTTTCGTACGCCATTCACTGGATCAAGGCGGAAATTCACGAATACATTCTCAGGAACTGGAGAATGGTGAAAATCGCGACGACCAAAGCTCAAAGAAAACTGTTCTTCAATTTAAGAAGCCATAAAAACGGCATGGATGCCATGACAAGAGCCCAAATCAGTTCTCTTGCGGAAAAGCTCAATGTCAAGGATGAAGAAGTCGTCGAAATGGAAACCCGTTTAAACGGTCATGATATCGCGCTGGAAACACAACAGGACGATGACGACGACAATTTTGCTCCAATAGCTTATCTGTCATCCGAACAGACGGAACCGACACGTATCCTGGAAGCAAGACAGAATGACCGCATGCAATCTGAAGGCTTGCTCGAAGCATTGGAAAAACTTGATCCAAGATCCCGCCGGATCATCGAGGCAAGATGGTTGAACAGTGATGATGGCAATGGCGCCACATTACATGACTTGGCAGAGGAATTCGGTGTATCCGCTGAAAGAATCCGCCAGATTGAAACAGCGGCATTGAAAAAAATGAAAAACACTTTGACCGCTTATAGTTAAAAGGTGCTTTCAAAGCACCTTTTAACCAGCTATCTGAAAATTTCAATAATCCGTTCCTGTCGTACAAGCTTTTTCTCCTTGAAGGCATGAGCGTAAATGACTTCGAATTCCAGCGACAGCAAGCCATACTCACTCTGTTCTGCATCCAGATATTCCATCAGTTTCCTGTAAGATTTTTTGCCCCAGAGGCCTTTGGGACGTCCTTTTAATGGATTGCCACCAAATGCACGGATATCCGCCAACATTTTCTCAGCCGTCGCATAGGTAACAGTAATCCACTCGCGCTCCAGAACCGGCGCAACGAAACCGGCCCCGATCAGTTTATCTCCGATCTCACGCATGCTGTTGAATTCAAGAATATGGGAATACGCATCCAAACCGTTGCAAAAATTCCGTAAAGCCGACCACGTTCCCGGTCCGAAACAAGAAAACATCATCAGACCTTCCTGCGCCAGTACCCTCACCCATTCCTTAAAAACAGAGGCAATATCTTCATGCCAGTGCAAAGACAGATTGGACCATATCATATCGAAAACAGACCGTCTGACCGGAAGCAAACCGAAGTCACCACAAACATAATCCAATCGATTACCCGCATGACACCGGTATCCCTTTGCACGGGACAACATCGCAAAAGATGCATCCACTCCGGTCAACCTAGCTTCCGGAAATTTTTCGGAAAGCATTTGCAGATCGTCACCGTGGCCACACCCCGCATCCATAATTCGTAACGGCGTGATTTTCATGACAGAAAGACGTTCATTCATCCGGTTCGCAATTTCGCGAATCAGAAAAGCGACATCGGTGACTCTGGTCCTCTTTTCAAACAATGACCGAACTTTCTGCAATTCGATAGACATACTATTCTGTTTCCGAAAATAATAAAATCACGGGTGTGAAAAAACATGATACCGGAATATTTTGACGAACAAGCTGTTTCAACAAATCTGGCAGGCTGAAAAATGATTTTCAATTATCCTCACGGTTTTTCTGTTCTGACAGATCTCCTGAGAAAAGTATCCCGTCCCTGTGCATTATGTCATTCATCCAGCTCATGTGGAATCTGCGAACACTGTTACAGGCAGTACCTTGATAATTCTCCCCCGCGTTGTTTCTGCTGCGGACAGAACCTGCCCGGTACTGATTACGAAAAAAACGGCCTGTTATGCGGAAATTGTCTCGACAAACCTCACTCATTTGACGAAACCATTGTCGCTGCTGCTTACGAACCGCCACTTGACCAATTGGTACATGAACTGAAATTCCAATCCAAGCTGGCGCTGGCCCCATTGATGGGAAAACTGATCTATCAGGCAGCCATCAGACAAAAGAGACTTGCCGAATTGCGTCCTGACTTCATTACTGCTGTTCCGTTGGGTAACTCCCGACTGATTGAACGGGGATTCAACCAGTCGCACGAAATAGCCAAAACTTTTGCAAAATGGATGAATGTCCCCCTCCGATCCGATCTTATATACAGAAACCGGGATACAGAAAAACAGTCGACAATATCATTTAAAGAAAGAAAAAATAACGTCCAGGGCGCTTTTTCCATTACCCGGATATCTCATGCCATCCTCAAGGGAACGCACATCGGACTAGTTGACGATGTCATGACGACCGGACACACCCTTGAAGAAATCGCCCACTTGCTCAAAAACGCAGGAACAAGGCGAGTAACCAACTTCGTTTTCGCCCGAACCCCTGCCTAGCCCGTTACAGGAGAACTGATGTGTTTCATGTAGTACTTGTTGAACCGGAAATTCCACCCAATACTGGAAATATTATCCGC
This sequence comes from Oxalobacter aliiformigenes, assembly GCF_027116575.1. Classification (GTDB taxonomy): domain Bacteria; phylum Pseudomonadota; class Gammaproteobacteria; order Burkholderiales; family Burkholderiaceae_D; genus Oxalobacter; species Oxalobacter aliiformigenes. The sequence goes on from NZ_CP098252.1 coordinate 2,236,378, forward strand.
TTATGTGCCAATACAGGAGCCCATCTTCATCTGATCGAACCACTGGGATTTCCATTGGATGATGCGAAAATGCGCCGTGCCGGCCTCGATTACCATGAGTTCGCGACAATGCAAGTCCATTGCAGCTGGTCAGATTTTCTGGAAAAAACATCCCCCGATCCGTCACGAATGTTTGCTTTTACCACGCATGGAAAAAACTGTTTTTCAACAACCGGATTCATGACCGGAGATTTCTTTGTTTTCGGTTCCGAAACAAAAGGGCTTTCCCCCGAAATTCACCAGTTTTTTCAGGAAACACACCGTATCCGGCTTCCGATGAGACCCAATAACCGTAGTCTCAACCTGTCCAACAGCGTTGCCATTGTCGTATACGAAGCATGGCGACAAAACGGATTTACCGGCGGCATGTAAAACAAAAGCCCGATTCGTTTTTGGCACGAAACCGGGCTTTTGAAAATAAAATCATCCACTAGCTGAACAAGCTTCTCACCTTATCCATCCATGATTTGGCCTGCGGACTGTGTTTGCCACCCCCTTCAATAATCAATTTATCGAACTCACGCATCAACTCTTTTTCCCTGTCCGTCAAATTGACAGGCGTTTCCACTCTCACATGACAGAAAAGATCTCCGGGTTGTGACGAACGAACTCCCTTGATTCCCTTTCCTCTCAAACGGAATGTTTTGCCAGTTTGCGTTCCGGCAGGAATGTTGAATGCCACGCGATTATTCAAGGTCGGGACTTCAATTTCCCCGCCCAAAGCCGCAATACCGAACGAAATCGGAATGTCGCAATGCAGATCGTCACCTTCACGTCTGAAAACCTGGTTCGGCAAAATACGGATTTCGACATACAAATCACCCGGTGGGCCACCGTTTTGTCCAGGTTCGCCATTACCGGCCGAACGGATCCTCATTCCGTCATCAATACCGGCAGGTATTTTGACTTCCAGCGTCTTGTTCCGCCGTATCTTTCCTGCTCCATGACAGGTCGGACAAGGATCCTTGATCGTTTTGCCAGTACCGTGACAAGTCGGGCACGGCTGCTGGATACTGAAAAAACCCTGTTGCATCCGGACTTGTCCCTGCCCATTACAGGTTGCGCAAGTCGTGGGAGACGTTCCCGGTTTCGCTCCGGAACCATGACAGGTTTCGCAATTATCCCATGATGGAACACGAATAGTCTTGGTGCTTCCCCGGGCGGCTTCTTCAAGAGTGATATCCAGATTGTAACGAAGATCGGCTCCACGAAACATCTGCGGGCCACTGTTTCTTTGTCCGCGTCCACCGCCGAAAATATCGCCGAAGATATCCCCGAAAGCATCGGCAAAATCCGCACCGCCAGCCCCTCCCGGATGCCCACCCATATTCATATTGGGATCAACCCCGGCATGACCGAACCGGTCATATGCCTCGCGCTTGTGCTCATCCGAGAGAATTTCATAAGCCTCCTTAACTTCCTTGAATTTCTCCTCGGCTGTTTTGCTGTCAGGGTTGCGGTCAGGATGATACTTCATCGCCAGTTTGCGATAAGCTTTTTTTATTTCTTCATCCGAGGCGTTTTTGGCAACCCCTAAAACATCATAAAAATCTCGCTTTGCCATCTTGTCCACATTATAAAAAGCGATTCAGCATATCTGAAACGATCAAACAGAACGCCGAGCAGACGATCCATCAAAAGAACGATCATCTTTGCCCGGCGCACAGCGATTCAAGGAATCGATCAGTTTTTGTCTTTCACTTCCTTGAAATCGGCATCGACAACATCATCACCGAGTTCCTGCTCTGGAGCCGCGCCTGCTGCCCCGGCGGCAGCTCCCGCCGCACCGGCGGCCCCTGCCGCAGCCCCCGTCTTGGCCTGCTGATCGGCATAAACAGCTTCACCCAGCTTTTGTGCAGCTGTCGTCAATGCACTCATCTTGGAATCAATGGCAGACTTGTCGTCCCCCTTCAATGCTTCTTCCAGATCCTTGATAGCTCCTTCAATCGTTTCTTTCGTTGACGCGTCCAGTTTTTCACCGTGTTCTTCGAGCGACTTGCGAGTGGTATGTACCAGTGCATCTCCCTGATTACGCGCTTCAGTCAATTCACGGATCTTGTGGTCTTCTGCCGCATTCAACTCAGCGTCCTTGATCATCCGCTGGATTTCTTCCTCCGAAAGACCGGAGTTTGCTTTGATGGTGATGGTATTTTCCTTGCCGGTTGCCTTGTCTTTCGCACTGACATGCAAAATGCCGTTGGCATCGATATCGAAGGTCACTTCAATTTGCGGCATACCACGAGGCGCAGCCGGGATACCTTCAAGGTTGAATTCACCCAGAGCTTTGTTGCCGGCGGCCATTTCCCGTTCACCCTGATAAACCTTGATCGTGACCGCCGGCTGATTATCTTCCGCTGTCGAGAATATCTGGCTGAACTTCGTCGGAATCGTCGTGTTTTTCTGGATCATCTTGGTCATCACACCGCCCAGGGTTTCAATACCCAGTGACAACGGTGTCACATCCAGGAGCAGCAAGTCCTTGCGATCACCGGAAAGCACGGATCCCTGCAGTGCGGCACCAACCGCAACGGCTTCATCCGGATTGACATCCTTGCGCGGTTCCTTGCCAAAAAACGCCTTGACCTTTTCCTGAACGGCCGGCATGCGGGTCATACCACCGACAAGAATGACATCGTCAATATCCGAAACACTCAGACCGGCATCTTTCAATGCGATACGGCAGGGTTCAATGGTCTTGTCGATCAGACCTTCCGCCAGCGATTCCAGTTTGGCACGTGTCAATTTGATATTCAGATGGACCGGCGCACCATTGGCCATGGCAATATACGGTTCGTTGATTTCCGTCTGCTGTGTCGAAGACAACTCGATTTTGGCTCTTTCTGCCGAAGCCTTGATACGCTGAAGGGCAATAGGATCTTTCTTCAGATCAATGCCATTGATCTTCTTGAATTCATCGATAATGAAATCGATAATTCGCTGGTCGAAATCCTCACCTCCCAGGAAAGTATCCCCATTGGTGGACAAGACTTCAAACTGTTTGTCGCCATCGATATCCGCGATTTCGATGATGGAAATATCGAATGTACCGCCCCCCAAGTCATAAACCGCGATTTTTTTGTCGCCCCGGCCCGCCTTGTCCAAACCGAAAGCCAAAGCGGCAGCAGTCGGTTCATTGATAATTCTCTTGACATCCAGACCTGCAATACGACCGGCATCCTTGGTCGCCTGACGCTGTGCATCGTTAAAATAGGCCGGAACGGTAATAACGGCTTCCGTCACTTCTTCACCCAGATAATCTTCCGCGGTTTTTTTCATTTTCCGCAGAACTTCGGCAGAAACCTGTGGCGGAGCGAGTTTCTTGTCACTGAGAACGGAAACCCATGCATCGCCATTATCAGCCTTGATAATGGAAAAAGGCATAATCGGAATATCCCGCTGGACTTCCGGATCGTCAAATTTACGGCCGATCAGTCGCTTAACAGCATAAAGCGTATTCTTCGGATTGGTAACAGCTTGACGTTTTGCCGGTGCACCGACAAGAATTTCACCATCATCCAGATAGGCGATAATGGATGGAGTAGTACGGGCACCTTCCGAATTTTCAATAACACGCGGCTGGCCACCTTCGATAACGGCAACACAGGAATTCGTCGTTCCCAGGTCAATACCGATAATTTTTGACATATTGTTATCCTTTCAATACCTTAAATTTTTTGGAACCGGAAATGAATGACACAAGCGGCTGTTCATCCAGATACTCTTGTTTGATCATTCCAGTTCGCCACTGTTCCTTAGATAATGACTTTTTTTGAAATTTCAAGACTTTTTGGGAGCAGCCACAACAACGACTGCAGGCCTTAACAGACGATCGGCAAGGGTATAACCTTTCTGCAAAACGGAAACGATGGTGTTGGGATCCTGATCCGACTCGACCATCTGAATAGCCTGATGTTTCATGGGATCCAGTTTTTCTCCCTGTTCGGGAACGACTTCGAAAATCTTGTTTTGTTCGAAAACCTGTTTCAGCTGACGCAAAGTGGCATCGACCCCTTCCTTGATGGAATCGACTGATGGAACATCCGTCTTCATGGCCATTTCGAGACTGTCTTTGACCGCGACCATTGATTGGGCAAAATTCTCGATAGCGAATTTGTGAGCTTTTGCAATGTCTTCCTGCGCACGCCTGCGAATATTCTCACCTTCAGCCTTGGCCCGTAAAAAAGCATCCTGCATTTCCGCAGCCTGTTTTTCCGCGATCGCCAGTTTGCTTTCCAGAGAATCTTCCTTATCCTCAACAACCTCGGGCTTGCCCTGTTCTTCCTGGGCCTCCTCCAAATTTTCATTTTCCTGATTCTGGTTTTGCACAGCATCCTCCACATCGATGTCTTTCATAATCATCAAACAATGGGGACAGCCCGAATAATTTCAAGAGAAGAAAAGAAAAATATTTTGAGGTATCTGGAAAATATCATACATTACGGTTCGCAAGCCCGTTATCACGAAGCATCTCGCGTGCATGATTCAATGTCGCATCGGTCATTTCCACCCCCCCCAGCATGCGGGCGATTTCAACAACCCGTTTCTCCTCGTCCAGCGGCACAATCCGTGAAACGGGATGCGGGATATGATCAACCGCGACCTTGCTGACCTGAAAATGCTGGCTGGCCTGACTGGCGACCTGAGGCAAATGCGTCACACACAGTACCTGATGTTCCTTTCCGAGCCGCTTTAACAGTTTTCCGACCACTTCGGCAACCGCCCCCCCAATACCCGTATCCACTTCATCAAATACCAGAGTCGGAATCGCTGTAGCACGGGAGGCGATAACGGAAATGGCAAGAGAAAGCCGGGCAAGCTCTCCTCCGGATGCCACTTTCGATAATGGCCTCAAACTGGTTCCGGCATGCCCTGCGACAAAAAATTCCACCTGATCCGTTCCATGGACATGAGGAGTGCTCGAAACGACTTCGACAGCAAAACGTCCACCGGACATATGCAAATCCGCCATAACCGCCGTAACCGCCTCGCTCAGCTCCCCGGCAACCTGACGGCGTCTTAAAGACACTCTTTTCGCCAGTGCAAAGTATTGCTCCCTTACCAGATTTTCCTGCCTTTTCAATTCGGCAAGATCGGACGAATCAACATACTGTTGCAACTGTTTCTTCGTTTTTTCCCATTCATCCGGCAACGATTCCGGTTGAACTCTGAATTGCCGCCCTGCAGAATGAAGCGCTTCCAGCCGCTTTTCAACCGTCTGAAGCAGTCCGGGATCCAGATCCGTGTGCAACAGATAATCCCTCAGACTGTAAGTAACCTCCTGCAACTGTATTCGTGCAGATTCCAGCAATTCCGCCACCGGTGCCAGCCTGTCATCAATTTCGGACAACCTGGACAGCTTCTGTTTCAACACATTTAATCTCGACAAAACAGGAGAATCCGATTCGGAAAGTTCGGACAACGTTTCCCCGGCCCCCTCAATCAGACTTGCGGCATGCGACAGGCGATCATATTCGCTGTTGACCTGTTCCCACTCTCCCGGTTTTGGAGACAGCTTTTCAAATTCATTCGCCCGCCATTCGAGCCGTTCCCTTTCTGCCTGCAATCTGGCTGAATCGGATTCGGCAGCCTGAATTTTCTCCAGAAGAGACTGCCATGCCCTGTATCGCAAAGCCAGTTCATCCACATCCTGTTCCAGACCGGCATGCCTGTCGAGCAAACGCCGCTGTTCATCCTGCCTGAGCAAAGACTGATGCGCATGCTGTCCATGAATATCGACAAGCGAAGACGCCAGTTCGCGCATTTGCGCGGCCGTCACCGAAACGCCGTTGACAAACCCTTTCGATCTGCCGGAACGGTCGATAATCCGTCGCAACAGAACGACACCGTCCTCACAACCGATTTCACTGTCTTCAAGCCATTTTATGGCCTCACGACCGGCGACAAACTCGGCACTGATATCGGCCCGGGACGCTCCTTCGCGGATCACTCCTGCATCTCCACGCTCTCCCAACGCCAGCTGTAATGCATCGACAAGAATGGACTTGCCTGCCCCGGTTTCTCCTGTCAACACCGAAAAACCGGATAAAAAATCCAGCTCAAGTGAATCAACAATGACAAAATCATGTACCGACAAAGTACGAAGCATAGCTATCCTGCCAGAAATTCAGGTTAGTGCAGAAAACATGCCCAAACCGTCCGAATATCGCTCCATAAAAGCTCAATCGACCTTCTCGCGTCTGGAAATTTCGTTCCAGTGCAGCTTGTTACGGAGTGTGTCGTAATAACTCCAGCCCATCGGGTGAAGGAATGTAATCGTATCGGCAGAACGCTTGATGAAAATTCTGTCCGAAATCCTCAGGCTGGCAAAAGATTGGGAATCGAAATTGATGCTAGGCTGATTGGCCTCCACGACCTCCACAACGATCTCACTTGCATCGGGTATCACAATCGGCCTGTTGGACAGCGTATGCGGAGCAATCGAAACCAGAACGATTCCGGCCAGATTGGGATGCAACATAGGGCCACCTGCCGAAAGGGAATAGGCTGTCGATCCCGTCGGTGTCGAGATAATTAGCCCGTCCGAACGCTGTTGATACATGAAGTGGCCATCCACATGAACCCGCAGATCAATCATCCCGGAACCGCCGCCACGGGAAATGACGATATCGTTGAAGGCAACGGAATGATGTATGGTTTCTCCCGATCGGATAATGGATCCCTCAATCAGAAAACGCTGCTCCGAAACGTACTTTCCCTTGAGCATTTTGTCCAGAACCAGCAGCATCCTGTTTAGCGGTATATCCGCCATGAACCCGAGATGGCCGTGATTGATTCCGATCAATGGAACACTATAGGGAGCCAGCTGCCGCGCGATACCCAGCATCGTACCGTCACCGCCGATAACAATTGCCGCCTCCGCTTGCGCGCCGATTTCCTCGAGATTCATCGAGGTAATGCCCGGAAGCGAAATATTGGACGCGGTTTCCGATTCATAAACCACAGTATGGCCTGCCTCTACCAGAAAATTGGCGACCTTTTCCATCGACTGGATAATGCTGCTGATATACACCCTGGAGACGAGTGCGAAAACTTTCTTCTGAGTCTGCATTTTTATCTGAGGATGAGCTGTCAACACTTTCAGATTACACCAAAAAACCTATCTGAAACATAAAATTGTTCTCAAACCAACAATCGAAATCCGGAAATCATCAATTTCATTGAAATCAGGACAAAAAAATGCCTGAAATATCGGAAATCAGACAACTATTTTCTGTCGAAATACCACTATCGACACAGATTCGAGTATCTTTCCAGAACCAGCGAGTGAAAAAATATGAAACACCGAACAGACCATGAGTTTTAAGACTGTCCTTATCCACAAAAACGGATAAAGGAAATATTTGATTTACAATATTCGGGTTGATCCGAAGTATAACCGATACAGAAAATGTCTCTTGAACCACGTGCCCAAACCCTGCTGAAAACCCTGGTCGAGCGATATATTGCCGAAGGCCAGCCCGTTGGTTCACGTGTATTATCCAAACTTTCCAGACTGGAACTGTCCCCGGCCACAATCCGCAATATCATGGCCGATCTGGAGGAAATGGGTTTTGTGGCAAGCCCTCATACCTCAGCGGGCCGGATACCGACCCCCAAAGGATTCCGTGTTTTCGTCGATACCTTGCTGACTGTCCAGCCCATCAGCGAAAGTTCAATAGAATCCAGTCTCCAGTTAAGCACACAAGTCGGACAGCCCCAGAAAATTATTTCCAACGCCGCCCAGATGCTGTCATCACTGACACAATTCGCCGGTGTCGTACTCGCGCCGCAACATGAATCCGCTTTTACCCAGATTGAATTCCTGCGCCTGTCGGAAAAACGTATCCTGCTGGTCATCGTCACTCCCGACGGGAACGTACAGAACCGGCTACTGCTAACGGAATCCGACTACACACCGACACAGTTGAACGAAGCGGCCAATTACATCAACCATCATTACAGCGGCCTGAGCTTTAATGAAATCCGTCTCCGCCTGCAAAACGAACTAAAAGAAATACACAGCGATCTGACCAAACTGATGCAGACAGCCATTGAGGCAGGAAACGAAACCATAAGCGACAATGCAGAAGACGTTGTGATTGCAGGAGAAAACAATCTGCTGAACGTTCACGATTTCACATACAACCTCAATTCCTTGCGCAAGCTGTTTGCCATGTTCGAGCAAAAAACCGAACTGATGCAATTACTCGATATCTCCAGCAAGGCTGCAGGCATACAAATTTATATCGGCGGAGACTCCCGGCTTGTTCCCATGGATGACATGAGCGTCGTCACGGCACCTTACCAGGTCAATGGAAAAATCGTCGGCACTTTGGGAGTTATCGGTCCCACACGCATGGCATATCAGAAAATTATTCCGATCGTCGACATTACCGCCCGCTTGTTATCAAACGCACTCAGTCACTCCCGCTCTCTTAGCGATACCGATTGATTTCATCCCGCGTCATCATCGCCGCCCGTCTGGATATGGCTGCATAATTCTCGTTTTCACCGATACCTGCATAAAGAATGGCGCGGGAAGAATTGATCATCATACCCGTCCCATCGGCGATTTTACCTGCCGAAACAGTTGCCTCCACATTACCTCCCTGCGCCCCGATACCAGGAATCAGCAATGGCATATTTCCGATGATCGCCCTCACCTCCGCGATTTCATGAGGAAAAGTGGCACCGACAACCATAGCGCACTGCCCATGAACATTCCATTTTTCAGCGACCAGATGGGCCACATGCTGATACAAGGGAATATTTTTTCCGGATTCGCTGACTTTAAGGAACTGGAGATCGGAACCTCCCGGATTGGAAGTACGGGCAAGAATGATGGCGCCCCGCTCCTGATACTCCAGATAGGGCTCTATGGAATCAAACCCCATATATGGGCTCAGCGTCACCGCATCGGCATTGTAACGTTCGAAAGCCTCCCGGGCATACTGTTGTGCCGTCGCACCGATATCACCGCGTTTGGCATCCAGAATCAGCGGAATATCCGGGTATTGTTCGCGTATATAGGCACATATCGCTTCCAGCTGCTCTTCCGCACGGGCCGCATGGAAATAGGCAATTTGCGGTTTGAAGGCACATACCAGATCAGCCGTTGCATCGACGATTCCCCGGCAGAATGTATAAATCGAATCAGGTTTGCCACGGAGATATTCCGGAAAACGATTCATATCCGGATCAAGCCCGACACATAAAAGCGAGTTGCTTTTTTCCCAGGCCACCGACAATTTTTCGATAAAAGTCACTATAAAATCTCCGTCAATAGAATATCCGATGAAAACTTGTCATATTATCGCCCAGCTATACCGGAGTTATCCAGAAAAGAATCGCCTTCATCGCCCTGCATTCACGAAAAAACGATAACTGGCCGATCGGGAGAAACACGAAAACATTTCGCTTTCAGTCACTTTTTCATCGGCTGCAAAAATTTATCGTCCATAAAATATTCCGGCTAGAACAATAACAATTTCCGGCGCCCCGAAAACAGAAACGGATTTTCACAAGCCAGAAAATGATATGAGAACCGGTTTCATCCTTGCAAACATGGCAACAGGATAAACCTTCGCAAACCCGATGGCAAAATCCATCTGTTCCCTTCAAATGACCAGCAAACTGAATCTTCATGGAAACACTGTTCTGGCAAATCCTGATAAACTCATCTTGACTCTGACAAGCTGAACCGGTTATAAACGCGAAATCCTTTATCTTCATCAGGAACCGGTTACAGCCAATATAACAGAACATAACGAAGCTTCGCCCGAAAAGAATGGGCTGGTCCAATCGATACAGAGACTGGTCAGCATTTCATGAAAACAGAATTTTTCAAAAAGCGGTCCCCGGACACTTTTATCTCCATCCCTTTTTCTTATGCCCACGTGAAAACAGCCATCCTTCCGCTTTGGCGGAAATCCTGCTTTTTTACTAGAAATATCAGCAAGATCCGAAAGGTATGACGTTCGAAAACGGAATGTTGAAAAAATGTGACGTCCGTTTATGCATATTAACGGACTTTGCCATTTTTTTGTGAGAAACCGTTTCTGTATATGCAAGAAGGAGTTACCGGAGCTGTTTGTCCCAATTTACCGGATTTTCATCTTTCAATTCATCCCCGATTTTTATCACATCTTTTAAAGAAACTGATAAATTCATTACAAATCAACTGATTGCAATCGTTCTCATTACTTTAATATACATTAAGGGAAACAAGTAACGTTCGTCATAAGTGTATCGTGATGGAGAAACCGGATTCTGTCTCCCGTCCACTCTTATTCGCTGAAACACCATGAACAGAATTTTCAAGACAATTTACCACCGTACCCGGCGACCTTTATATGGCCGGTAGCGAAAATCTGCGTTCACACGTTCGACGGACAGGAAACCCAGGGCAAATACCATAACTGGGGATACGGCCTGCCGGCGGAAATCGGCCGCAAATTCGCCCAACCGGGTAATGACAAAACCTGGTTCATCGAACTGCAGGCCCAACTCTCCTAGTACCACGTCAGGAGAGATCATTTCAGTATGAACAACGGCATGCGGATAAAGGAGTTTGAATTCCGTTTCGGCCTGAAACGCTCTTTTTGAGCTGGTCGTTTGTTTGGTTGGATAACCGGATGGATTATTCGTCCGGTTTTTCGGACACCACTTTCCGGATATTTTGATGATCGTCTTGAGATTCCGGTCGAAGTACATTGATATGGAAACCGTTCGGTTCAATAGCGAACAGCCGGCGATTTGTCTCGATTAGCAGCGGACTGCCACAGAAAAATGACGGAGAAACCGGGAAAGTTTGTCGATTTTACCGGTTTGGCGGGAACGGGTGTTTTCGGGAATTTTGCGAAATACGGGCAAAATAAATTGACTTCCCTGAAAAACATGATGAATGCGTTATGCTATATACCTTAAACAACCGTTTCATAAAAGGGTTTCCCATGAAAAACATTTTCAGAAAATTCCTGATAATTCTGGCAGTTTTCACTCTCAGTGCCTGCGGTTACAATCAGTTTCAGACAAAAGATGAAGCCGTCAATGCAGCATGGGCCGAAGTACTCAACCAGTACCAGAGACGTGCCGACCTGATTCCCAACCTCGTCAATACAGTCAAGGGATATACTCAACATGAAAACGCCACCTTGCTCGCTGTGACACAGGCACGGGCTGCTGCAACCGGTTTTCAGATCACCCCTGAAGTATTGAACAATCCGGAAACTTTCCGCAAATTCCAGAAATTGCAGGGAGAACTGTCATCTGCCCTGTCCAGACTGATGGCTGTTTCGGAAAATTATCCGAACCTGAAAGCGGATACCAGTTTCAGGGACCTTCAGGCCCAGCTGGAAGGAACAGAAAACCGGATAACGGTCGCACGCCAGCGTTATATACAGGCAGTTGCCGACTACAATATTCTGGTTCGCAGTTTTCCATCCAATCTGACGGCAAAAATGTTCGGATACCATGTCAAGCCGTCATTTACCGTCGAAAACGAAAAAGCTGTTTCGACTGTACCATCAGTCGATTTCGGAAAGTAAAGAGTACGTCATGGGTACAAAATCCCATCCGGTATGGCATTTTTTTCTCGTTCTGGCGTTCGGCTTGTGTTTTGCTCTGTATGGACACACTCAGACGACTGCCAGACCCGTCCCGGAACTGAAGGCCCATATAACGGATGAAATCGGTCTTCTGACACTCTCCCAGCGCCAGAACCTGGAAAAATATCTGGCGGATTACGAACAGAAAACCGGAAACCAGATCGCCGTATTGCTGATCGACAATACGGCGCCCGAAACCATTGAACAATACAGTATTCGTGTAGCCGATCAATGGAAACTTGGCCGGAAAGGTATCGATGATGGTGTTTTGCTGATCGTTGCCAAAAACAATCCGCCCGGACTGCGACGACTCCGGATTGAAACTGGCAGAGGTATCCAGGGAGTATTGACAGACATTCGTTCCAAACAGATCCTGCAAGACATTATTGCCCCTTATTTCAGACAGAACCATTTCTATGACGGACTGGCAACCGGCATAACGGCAATCACCGCGACACTGGACAAGGAAACCTTTCCCGCCAACGAGCACACCGACAGGGGTAAAAACTCCTCGTCGTGGTTTCCTCTTTTAATCCCGATTCTCTTTTTCATCTTTATCATTTTACGATCACGCTCTTCGCGACGTTTGGGAAAACACGGCCACTGGGGAACCACGGGTATCATTCTTGGAGGAGGAATGCATGACCGGTTCAGGGATCACGACGATTTCGGGCCGGGAGGATTTTCCGGTGGAGGTGGAGGATTCGACGGCGGCGGAGCATCCGGAGACTGGTAATGAACAGACTGAAAAGACTCTGGTATCACTTGACGACGACTTCCCTCGCCGCACGACGCGCATTCACAACTGCAACACTGGCCAAAATCGAAACGATCATCTCCAGAGGCGAAGAGCGGCATTGTGCCGAAATCAGAGTCATTATCGAAACGGCACTTTCCTTTTCCGAGATAATGAACGGGAAAACACCCAGAACACGAGCACTTGAGTTATTCGACCGCTACCAAATCCGTGATACCCGGGAAAACACCGGGATTCTTCTCTATATCAATCTGTCAGACCGTAAAATCGAGATCGTGACGGACAAAGGAATCGACAAACAGATCACTTCGGAAACATGGCAAACCCTCTGCAGGAACATGTCGCAAAACTTCAGGGAAAAACAGTTTCATCGCGGCATTTGCCATGCTCTGGACAAAATGAACGCCATTCTGGAAATCCATTTCCCCAGGAAAAATCCACGGACCAATATTCTCCCCGATTCTCCTGTCATTCTCTGACCTGAACACAAAACAATGTACACTGAATAAAATCAATCAGCGTTTTCCGGATTCCGGATAACAAACCGGAGGAGATATCGACACAAAAAAGGCAGCTTATGCTGTCTTTTCCGAATCCGACAATCCTTATTTCGATTTTTCCATGCGATTGACCCCACTGCAATCACAATTACCGCAGGAGGTCTTGTCACCATATCGTGCGCGGCCGGATTGCGCGGATCATCTTCCGGAATATCCGCTCCGACTCCACGCCTTTTATGAAAATTCCCCCGCCCAACCGAGCAAAAATGGAAATCAGTGAAGTGCCCAAAGCCAGTCCGACCAGTAATCTGACAAGATCATGCGGTAAAAGCCTAGCACTTGAAGGCAAATAAGTCAGAACGAGATAAAAAAACGCGGCGCCCCCGCAACCAGCATACCGGTAATGGGACCACCTCTGAACGCGGCACTCATGCGCCCTGCATGCCATTTGACGCGGCCTGTGCCGTACGGACGTTTGCCCTGCCCGACACGTTCATACCGATAAAACCACACGCACAGGACAAAACGGCACCGACCAGAAATCCGATAACGGTCACGAATTCCAGATCCGGCAAAAAAAATGATAATGACAAACAGAACAAACCCGACAATACCGATTATCCGATACTGCCGGGTGAGATATGCCGAAGCTCCCTGTTGAATGGCATGGGCAATTTCCTGTATGCGTTCATTACCCGGATCCCCGGAAAGAATCCAGCTACGCGTAACAAGACCATATACAACGGGCAAGCACTCCACATGCGATAGCGAACCACAAACCTGCAGCCATAACGTCTCCTTTTACGAAAGAGAGGTTTTACTTCAGATTGACAAAGAGTACCGGTTGCCCACGCAACAATTTCAGTTTCTCAGTGCATCCAGAATCCCTGCACGGATCGCTTCAATTGACCCCACCCCGTCAAGTTTCCGGTACTGGGGAGCACCCGGCTCGCCGGAAGCGGCCCACTTGCCATAATAATCCACCAGAATTTCCGTCTGGTCATGATATACCGCCAATCTTTTCTTGACGGTTTCTTCCTTGTCATCGTCACGGATAATCAGATCCTCACCGGTCAGATCATCTTTTCCTTCGACCTTGGGAGGATAGTATTCCACATGATACGTCCGTCCGGAACCCGGATGCACCCGTCTGCCACTCATACGTGAGACGATGATGTCATCAGGAACATCGATTTCAACCACATAATCGATGGCGATACCGGCTTCCTTCATCGCTTCGGCCTGGCCGATCGTGCGGGGAAATCCGTCAAAAAGATACCCCTTCTGGCAATCCGGCTGTTTCAGCCGATCCTTGACCAGATTGATGATCAGTTCGTCTGATACCAGGCCACCGGACTCCATTACCTTCTTGGCTTCCAGACCAAGCGGTGTTCCTGCCGCCACCGCGGCACGCAACATGTCACCTGTCGAAATCTGGGGAATACCGTACTGTTCACGAATGAAAGCTGCCTGAGTGCCTTTACCGGCTCCCGGAGCCCCTAACAAAATGAGACGCATCGCAAAATTCCTAGAAAATATAAATAAAGTGACGGCATCACCAGCGCATACCAGGCACCAGCATCGCTCGATATGCTTTTGCCGCCGTTCAAACTTTTGATTTTACCTTGTAATGCAAACAATTTCGACAATTGTCAATTCCGTCTGTCGCCATTGAAAAAACGGCACACCCTTTCAAGATCCTCAGCGGTATCCACTCCGGCTTCCGGTATCTTTTCCGTAACATGCACAGCGATGGAATAACCGTGCCAGAGAACCCTCAACTGTTCCAGCGACTCGATTTGTTCAATAGGAGAAACCGATAACGATGAATACATTTTCAGAAACTCGTTACGGAACGCATAAAGCCCGACATGACGCAAGGCATTGAAAACCGACGGATATGTTTTTGCCGCTTTGGCATAACCGTCCCTGTACCAGGGAATAGGGGCTCGCGAAAAATAAAGCGCCCGATTGAAACGATCGAGAACGACCTTGACATAGTTGGGGTTGAAAATATCCTCCGGCTGTTCCAGTCTGTGCGCCGCCGTTGCCATGGGGACATCCTCCGACACAAGCGCTGCGGTAGAAGCGACCAGCTCCGGATCAATCAGTGGTTCATCACCCTGCACATTAACTACCGTCGCCGATGGCGACCAGTCCATTTTCCGGGAAATTTCCGCAATACGATCGGTTCCGGAAACATGATCTTTCCTCGTCAACATCGCCCTGATGCCGAAACCGGAACAGACATCCACGATGGATTCATGATCCGTTGCGACGATCACATCGCTTGCTCCGGACAATCTGGCCTGTTCGGCCACCCGGACAATCATGGGTTTGCCGGCAATATCCGCCAGCGGTTTATTGGGCAAGCGTGTCGAAGCGAGTCTTGCCGGTATAACGACATAAAAAGACATAATAATTCAACAATATTCAGTTAAAAAAGCTTCATTCTTCCGGATAATGTTCCAGCGATCTCGCCTGATCCACCCACATGACGGGAATGCCGTCTCTTATCGGATAAGCCAGCCCATCGCCGCGACAAACCAGTTCCTGCCTATCTTTATCGTATTTCAGGGGACCTTTGCACAAGGGACATACCAATATATCAAGCAGTTTTGTATCCACGACATTTCTCCACGATTTTCTGTTCCAGCTCATCGTTATCGATTGCGACCATGGCCGGAACCACCCAGAGCCGTTCATCCTGAATCAGTTCATCAATTTGAGAACACTTGACCGCATCCTTTTCTGTAATCAGGATAATATCCGCCCCGACCTGCCGGAAAGGATTGGAAGAAAAATCAAAATGGTCCGGCAACGGCATTTCGGAAAACGACAGGCCACAAGCGCGCAAAGAAGCAAAAAAACGTGCCGGATTGCCGATACCTGCCGCTGCAACAATCCTTCCCCCCAGATCTTTCAGTCTTGCGGTACGATTCCGGTTTTTCAATTGTTCGGCCATTTCGGTCTTCAATTGCATCCGATACAGATCGGGCACATAAATCGGATTGCCCGGTGATGGATAATTCCTGCCATTCACGATGGTGAAATCCCCCTTTCTCGACAAGGGTTCTCTCAAAGGCCCCGCAGGCAACATCCACCGGTTTCCACCACCACGGCCATCGAACAGCATGATCTCGACATCTCTTTCCAGAGCATAATGCTGCATTCCGTCATCCGATACAATAATATCGACCTCTGTATGCTTTTCCAGCAGAAACCGGCCTGCCTTGACCCTGTTTCGACAAACGACCAGCGGACACCGGGCTTTTTGCACGATCAGAAGCGGTTCATCCCCGATTTCAGATGCTTTCGATGAAGAAGACACCTCAACAGGACTACTATTGGATGTGCCATATCCCCTTGAAATGACTCCCGGATGAAAACCGGCCTTTTGCAGAAGCTTCACCAGCCAGATCACCATGGGTGTTTTTCCCGTTCCACCGACAAAAATATTGCCTACGATAACGACTGGCACTGGCAAACGGACCGACTTCAGCCATTTTTTCCTGTAACCATAACGACGAATTGCCACCACCATCCCGAAAACGAGGGAAAACGGCCACAGGAACCAGGCAATGCTCCCCCGTCGCATCCAGACATTCATCCAGAAATTCGAATGGTTGATTTTGGAAATATTCAATGATTACCTTTACAAGACACAGTTGCTGCGATATGCGCATCACTCGGGCTTTACGGTTGCAAACGTCAATCGGTCCAGCCCTGCCAGTCTCGCCGCTTCCAGCACATTGACTATATTCTGATGGCGTGCCGCTCCATCAGCCGACACCACAACGACAGGCCCTTTTCCGTCATCCTGCATAATGGCCCGCTTCCGCATTTCGGAAGCCAGCTGTGCGGGATGCTCATAACGGACAGGTTCATTGTTCAGGGAGATTTTACCGGATGCATCGACCGATACAACCAGTTCCTTTGGACGAACGGGAACATTCTCGGCAGTTGCCGTCGGCAACGTGATCTGCAACTCGGAATATTTGCTGTAAGTCGTCGTGACCATCAGAAAGATTAGGATAACCAGCAAGACATCAATAAAAGGAATCAGATTGATTTCAGGTTCTTCATGCACTTTTCCTTTCCGAAAATTCATGACCCCCTCCTCTCAATCAGGTACGGCGGGAAAAACAAATTGCATCCACCAACCGTGCCGACTGTCTTTCCATCTCGATCAGGAAACTGTCGACCAGTGCCCTGAAATGACGGTAAAAAATCAATGTCGGCATGGCAATCAGCAAACCGAATCCCGTATTGTACAGAGCAATGGAAATTCCATGGGCCAGCTGGGCCGGATTCGTTCCGGCTGCATTCTGCGCTCCGAAAATTTCGATCATGCCGACAACCGTTCCGAACAGCCCCATAAGCGGCGCCAGCGTGGCAATCGTCCCGATAGTCGTCAGAAAACGTTCCAGCTGCAACGCAACCGTACGTCCGGTATCTTCCATAGCTTCTTTCATTTCATCCCGCGACATATCGGAATGTTGCAGACCTGTAGCCAAAACGACACCCAGTGGCGAATTTCTTTCAAACCGGTTGATCGTGGCGCTATCCACTCGTCCGTCCCGATAATCCCTGATCGCCTGTTCAAGAAGGCCGGACGGCAAAATCCTTTTTCGTCTCAGATACCAGAGCCGTTCAATAATCAGTGCCAATGCAATAACCGAAGCAACCAGCAATAACCAGATAGGCCATCCGGCTGCCTGAATAATATAAAACACTGAAGCCTCCTCACATAAACATTTTCATGCCACGAAAAAAGTGAAAACGCAGTCCGTTTCACTCTTTTTCGTACATCATCCCAGCCGTACTTTCAGGCCGGCAATGGCGTTTTTCACCTGATCGGGTGCGGTACCGCCAATATGATTCCGGGCACTGACAGATCCTTCAAGCGTCAATATATCCAGCACATCAGGATCAATCAGATCGGAAAAACTCCTCATCTGCTCCAGTGTCAGATCGCTCAGATCACACCCCTTTTCCACACAAAACCGGACGGCTCTGGCAACAGCTTCATGCGCATCACGGAATGGCAAGCCTTTTTTGACCAGATAATCGGCCAGATCCGTCGCCGTCGCGTAACCCTGCAAGGCAGCCTGACGCATTGTTTCCGGTTTTACCGTAATGGCACCGACCATATCGGCAAAAATACGTAACGTATCGGTTACCGTATCCACTGTATCAAACAACGGTTCCTTGTCTTCCTGGTTGTCCTTGTTATAGGCCAAAGGCTGCCCTTTCATCAAGGTCAGCAATCCAATCAGATGACCATTCACACGACCGGTTTTGCCACGTGCCAGTTCAGGCACATCCGGATTTTTCTTTTGGGGCATGATAGATGATCCCGTGCAGAAACGATCCGCCAGATCGATAAAGCCGACTCTGGGACTCATCCAGATAATCAGCTCTTCCGAAAGTCGGGAAACATGTGTCATGATCAAGGCGGAAGCGGCACAGAATTCAATGGCAAAATCCCTGTCTGACACGGCATCCAGCGAATTGCGGCAGACATCTTCGAATCCCAGTGTTCTCGCGACCCGTTCACGGTCTATCGGAAACGTTGTTCCGGCAAGAGCCGCAGCGCCCAGAGGCAGGCGGTTTACCCGTTTCCGGCAATCGGCCAGACGTTCGATATCCCGGTAAAACATTTCGGCATAAGCCAGCAGGTGATGGCCGAACGTCACCGGTTGCGCGACCTGCATGTGTGTAAAGCCCGGAAGAATAGTACCGTAGTGCCGTTCAGCGACCTCGATCAGGGTATGGCACAATCGGCGCAACAAATGATCAATATCATCAATTGCAGAACGGAGATACAAGCGGATATCGGTCGCTACCTGGTCATTTCTCGAACGACCGGTATGCAGACGTTTCCCTGCATCGCCGATCAGATCGGTCAGACGCCATTCTATATTCATATGGACATCTTCCAGACCGATTTGCCAGTCGAATTGACCGGATTTTATTTCGTCACGGATCTGCGAAAGTCCCTGCCGGATATCGGCATAATCCCGCTCGCTCAGAATTTTTTGCGCACAAAGCATTTCGGCATGCGCCAGCGATCCTTCAATATCGAATTCCGCAAGCCGCTTGTCAAACGTCACCGATGCCGTATAACGCTGGACCAGTTCATCGACCGGTTCGGAAAAACGGCCGGACCATACATCGTTTTTGGTAGAAGATTGTTCGTTCATAATAAAATCCCGTTGAATAGGCAGGATTATAGAACAAGCTGTATAAAACCACGACAAGGCTTCCGAAAATAAGCTTTTGCCGATTAAAAAAAATCCCTGCCTGACGCAGGGATTTTTCATATGTCCGGCAATCCGGATTATTTGGAAATATCTCTCACGGCGCCACGATCAGCAGAAGTCGCCATGGCCGCATACATTTGCAATGCTTTGGAAACCTTGCGGTCACGATTGACCGGCTTCCAGGCATCGGCCCCCTTCGCTTCCATCTTCTCACGACGCTGTTTCAGCACGTCATCAGAGACTTTCAGACGGATACGGCGTGCCGGAATATCGATTTCAATTTCGTCACCTTCCTCAATCAGCCCTATCGCACCGCCTGATGCTGCTTCGGGCGAAGCGTGTCCGATCACCAGACCGGATGACCCCCCTGAAAAACGCCCGTCCGTAAACAGGGCGCAGGAAGTCCCCAGTCCTTTCGACTTGATATAGGAAGTGGGATAAAGCATTTCCTGCATACCCGGCCCGCCTTTAGGCCCCTCATAACGGACAATAATCACATCACCCGGGTGGATCCTATCACCGAGAATCGCCTCGACGGTATCTTCCTGGCTCTCGAAAATACGTGCTTTCCCGGTAAACTGCATAATACTGGCATCAACCCCCGCTGTTTTCACAATACAGCCATTTTCAGCGATATTGCCGTACAGTACGGCAAGACCTCCATCCTGCGTATAGGCATGCGCCTTGTCACGAATACAGCCGGAAACCCGATCCAGATCCAGTTCGGCATGACGTGTATCCTGTGAAAATGCTTCCTGCGTCCTGACACCGCCCGGTGCCGCCTTGTAGAAAGTACGTACCCCTTCATCCCGGGTCGTCATAACATCATACTGACCGATTGCCTCGCCCAGCGTTTTACCGTAAACCGTCCGGGTATCCGGATTGATCAGACCGGCACGATTCAGTTCAGCCATAATCCCCAGAATGCCCCCCGCACGATGAACATCCTCGACATAATAATCATGTGTTGCCGGCGATACCTTGCAAAGACAGGGAACATGACGGGAAACCTGATCAATATCCGCCATGACAAACGGAACATCTCCTTCATTGGCTGCTGCCAGCAAATGCAGAACGGTATTGGTGGATCCTCCCATCGCCACATCCAGTGCCATGGCGTTTTCCAGTGCCGGCTTGGTGACGATACTTCTCGGCAATACGGAAGTGTCATCCTGTTCGTAATAACGTCTGGTAATATCGACAATCGTACGTCCGGCTTTCAGAAACAGCTCCTTGCGATCGGCATGCGTCGCCAGAAGCGTGCCATTTCCGGGAAGAGCCATGCCAAGCGCTTCCATCAGGCAGTTCATCGAATTGGCCGTAAACATACCGGAACAGGATCCGCACGTCGGACAGGCGGATCTTTCGTAATCCATAACCAGCTCATCACTGTTATTGGGATTGCCTGCTTGAATCATGGCATCGATCAAATCCACCTTGACAACTTTCTGTCCGGGAACGACTCCCATCAGCTTGCCCGCTTCCATCGGGCCACCGGAAACGAAAATGGTCGGAATATTCAGCCTCAGCGAAGCCATCAGCATTCCGGGAGTGATTTTGTCGCAATTGGAAATGCAAACCATCGCATCGGCACAATGCGCATTGACCATATACTCGACCGAATCGGCAATCAGTTCCCGGGACGGAAGGGAATAAAGCATTCCGCCATGCCCCATGGCAATACCGTCATCCACAGCGATCGTATTGAATTCCTTGGCAATACCGCCTGACGCTTCAATTTCACGGGCAACCAGCTGGCCGAGATCTTTCAGATGCACATGACCCGGTACAAACTGGGTAAACGAATTGACAACAGCGATAATCGGTTTGTCGAAATCGCCATCTTTCACACCGGTTGCACGCCACAAGGCACGTGCACCCGCCATATTCCTTCCATGAGTCGAAGTCCAGGAACGATATCGAGGCATTTAAAAATCTCCAATTTATTTTGCAATAATGGAATATTTTGACATGAAATCAGAAAGGAAACACCTTTCTTGATTTCGCTTTGGACAGAAAAAACCCAAAGCTAGCGTTATTTGCAAATACGCATCCCAAATACGCAAACATGTGACAAAATTCATCTCTTTCAGAAAAATTCGATAGTTCAGCTATCTATCACCCATCATGTTAGTACATCCCTTACCCGATCCTGTCGCCATCTCCATCGGTCCGCTTTCCGTACACTGGTATGGCCTTATGTATCTGTTGGCATTTGTTCTTTTCATCATGCTCGGACGGATCCGGCTGAAACAGCCACACATCATGCATCAAGGATGGACGGTCAAGAACCTTGACGACATGCTTTTCTATGGCGTTCTCGGCGTTATTATCGGCGGCCGTCTGGGAGAAGTATTCTTTTACAATCCTGCCTATTTCTTTTCTCATCCCCTGCAAATTTTCGCAGTCTGGCATGGCGGAATGTCCTATCATGGAGGATTTATCGGCGTTATCGTCGCCGCGTGGATATGGTGCAGAAAAAATCACAAAAATATCGTGGCAACGCTTGATCTGATTGCCCCCCTGATCCCCCTCGGCTATGCGGCAGGCCGACTCGGCAATTTCATTAATGCCGAACTGCCCGGCAGAATTGCCGACCCGTCATTGCCATGGGCCATGATCTGGCCGAATGTAGACATGCTTCCACGGCATCCGTCTCCGTTGTATCAGGCATTAGTCGACGGCATACTGATGTTCATTATCCTATGGATATATGCCCGAAAAGAACGCCCTCTTGGGGCAGTCAGCGCCATGTATGCTTTCCTGTACGGTTCGGCAAGATTTTTCACGGAATATTTCCGGACCCCCGATTATGAAGTTTCTTTTGCCGGCATGACCATCTCGGCCGGACAGATGTTGTCCTTGCCCATGATCGTTTTCGGGCTTCTTGCGCTATATCTGATCTATGCTAACGCGCGCAGGAAAAACCGCCTTTAACAGCAAGCGGATAAAAATCAGTCAGGTAATGCATCACTCTTCATTACCTGCCTGATAATTTCGCCTGAAAACCCTCGTTGTTGCAAAAAACGGATCTGTCTGGCTTGTTCCCGGATATCGGAAGGTTTATGACCGAACTTTTTCCGCCATACATGCCATGCCCGTTCAAACTCATTGTCCAACATCTCCGATTCCGTATCGTGCAACACCGAATCGGAGACACCGTGATTTTGCAAATCCCGAAGAATGCGCGCATTTCCGTAACGCACCGACTGCCGTCTGACATAGGCATCCACAAAACGCGACTCGGAGAGAAACCCTCTGGCCTGCAACCATTCCATCAATGCATCCAGATCATCTTCATTGCTTGCATAGGGAGACAGTTTGCGTGCCAGTTCCCTTACACTGTACTCACGAATGGATAAATAACGTATTGCACGTGCCTTCAATGTTATTTTCTGCTTCATCGCAATCGCCATTCACCCCGGAAACCGGATTTTGCGGGAACAGTACATTATTCTCCGGAATTTTCCGTTTCCGCTGCATCATCTTCTACGGGAGGCAATTCCCTGACACCATAAGATGCCCTGACCTTGTTTTCAATTTCGCGAGCCAGTTTGGGATGTGCACGCAAATAGTTACGTGCATTGTCTTTTCCCTGCCCGATCCGTTCCCCATTATAGCTATACCACGAACCGGCCTTCTCAACGATTTTGGCTTCCGCTCCCAGATCGAGGATCTCACCTTCACGGGAAGTCCCCTCTCCATAAAGAATATCAAAATAGGCTTCCTTAAACGGAGGAGCTGTTTTGTTCTTGACGACCTTGACACGTGTTTCGCTGCCGATTACCTCATCGCCGGATTTGATCGATCCTGTCCGGCGGATATCCAGGCGGACAGAAGAATAGAATTTCAGTGCATTCCCCCCCGTCGTCGTTTCAGGATTACCGAACATGACACCGATCTTCATACGGATCTGATTGATGAATATGACGGTTGTATTGTTTTTATTAATGCTGCCTGTGAGCTTTCGCAACGCCTGTGACATCAATCTTGCCTGCAATCCCGGCAGGGAATCACCCATATCACCTTCAATTTCAGCCTTGGGTGTCAATGCCGCAACCGAATCGATCACGATCAGGTCAACGCCACCGGAACGGACCAGTGCATCCGTAATCTCAAGCGCCTGTTCTCCGGTATCCGGCTGCGAAATCAGCAGATCAGGCAGATGAACCCCCAGTTTCTGCGCATAACCGACATCCAGTGCATGTTCGGCATCGATAAACGCACACGTCCCTCCCAGTTTTTGCATCTCCGCAATGACCTGCAACGTCAGCGTCGTTTTACCTGAAGATTCCGGGCCGTAAATCTCGATAACCCGTCCCCTAGGCAAACCACCGACACCCAGTGCGATATCCAACCCCAAGGAACCTGTCGATACAGCAGGAATTTCCTCAACGACAACTCCGGGCGCCATCCGCATGATGGATCCTTTTCCGAATTGCTTTTCAATCTGCGCAAGAGCAATGGCCAATGCCTTGTTTTTTTCCTGATTGGATGCAGTTTTATTATCGTCCATAAGATTCTTTCAGTTTAAACAGCCAACAAAGATCCAAAACCACTTTGCTGTATATATTAACAGTAATTTTATTAAAAGACTGTAGTATTTGCAGACAATTATCAAAATTTATATCCGCCTTCATTCTTTATGCTGGTCATGTTTTTCGGATATAATACGCCCAACGCCGTATCGCGAGCGGTTGTTCGATGACAGATGTTGGCAACTGTTTGCCATAGCGGTGAATGGTACTGACTTCTTAAAAGCATTATGTCACTTCCACTTCCTACTACTGCCCGTGTTCTGAAACATACCAGAACAATCCAAGTCCAGTTTTTTTACAGAAATGACGAATTATGGGATATCGATGCCCATTTCACCGATGTCAAAACCCACGATTTGCTGTTGACTTCATTCGTCATTCCTGCCAAGAGGCCTGTACACAATTTGTGGTTACGTCTGACGATCAATGCACAGGGTACAGTCGTTGATGCATATGTTGCATTCGATGATGTTCCGTTCGAGGGATATTGCGAGCGAATCCATTCGCGTTACAGGCAGCTCATCGGTCTGAATGTTTTGCATCACTTCCGTCATGAGTTGCACGAACGTTTCAAGGGCATTCTCGGATGCACTCACATGAATGAACTGGCTGAAGCGATACCGTCTGTTGCCATGCAGGTTTTTGTTTTCGGTGAAGAAGAAGCGCGCGCAAAAGCCGCTTTTCAGAAAGCGGAAGACAGGCCGTTTCATCTGGACCAGTGTCACTGTATGGACACCGCCGGGCCAGCAGTCAAAAGATTTTATCCTGCCTGGTCGATCAAATCCGAAACCGCCAAATAAACTGTCGCCTGCCTGCCGGATATGGCAGGCTATTCAAAAGCCAATCATATCTGTGGATAAGCATGTGGACAAGTCTGTGGAAAATTTTCGACTTGCCGGATTTCGTAAAAGTTTTATGATGCTATCGTTTTCCTTTCACGAACAGAAGCATCGGTATTGATAACTCTCCCTCGTTCCTTGTGAAAATACAGAATACTCCACGCCCTTCTTCAACCTTGCTTGCAAAAGAGCCGTCTTCCCCGGTGTTAACCGTCTCGGAACTGAACAATACAGTAGCCGAACTACTGGAATGCAGTATTCCCCTGTTCTGGATATCCGGAGAAATTTCCAATTTCACCAAAGCGGCATCGGGTCATTGGTACTTCACTTTAAAAGACGATATGGCACAGGTTCGTGCTGTCATGTTCAGAGGACGTGCCCAATCAGTGGATTTCCTTCCCAAAGAAGGCGATAAAGTGGAAGTAAGGGCTACCGTATCACTTTACACTGCCCGCGGAGATTTTCAGCTGAACGTCGAGGCAATCCGACATGCAGGGGCCGGTAATTTGTATGAAGCATTTCTGCGTCTGAAATCAAAACTGGAGAAAGAAGGGCTTTTTGACAACAGCAGAAAACTGGTGATCCCCTTTTTTGCCAGAAATATAGGAATTGTAACCAGTCCGAAAGCGGCCGCATTGCGCGATATATTGACGACCCTCGCCAGAAGGGCACCTTATGCCAATTTGATTTTATATCCTGCCCCGGTTCAGGGTGACGGCGCTGCTGAAAAAATCGCACAAGCTATAACAATTGCATCATCTCGTGCAGAATGTGACGTTTTGCTGATCTGTCGTGGTGGGGGCAGCATCGAAGACCTCTGGAGCTTCAATGAAGAAATCGTCGCTCGTGCCATTGCCGCATGTACCATACCCACCATTTCAGGAATCGGCCATGAAACCGATTTCACCATCGCTGATTTTGTCACCGATCTTCGCGCGCCCACCCCGACCGGGGCTGCTGAAATGGCAACACGAGCTTATGGCGAATGGATGAATTCACTCAGGACACAGGCCGACAGATTGCAATATGTCATGAAACGGTTGCTGCACAATTCGATGCAAAAAACAGATGGACTGGCAAGAAGGCTGATCAGTCCATCGGCTTATATCGAACGCGAACGCAACAAGCTTCATACTGTTGCTACCAGGCTGGTTCACATCAGCAATAACCTGCTTGTCACATCCCGATACGAAATCGCACACTGGAATATCCGTCTCAAATCGCAACTACCCGACATCAAGCCGTTACAAAGCAGACTGGTTAACGCGAAACAGCAATTGTCCAAGGCAATGACCGTACGACTTGCACATCACCATCAAACCCTGTCTTCCCTGTCATCCCAACTCGAACTGCTGAGCCCGGAGCGGACACTTGAACGGGGTTATGCGATCCTGACGGATCCACAGGGACACATCATCCGGACACCCGAGCAACTGCCCGTACACAAACCGGTCTGCATACAGCTTGCGTCAGGAAACGCAAAAATTTCCATTGAATCCGTCCAGCCCGACCTGAAATAAGGTTTCAAACCTCTTCTATTTCATATAGGAGACGATACTGTCGCATGGCATACCGGTCTGTCATACCGGCAATATAGTCGGCGATTTTTCTCGCCTTTTCATATCCCTCCCTGCTCGCCGAACGATATTCCGGCGCCAATAATTGGGGTTCCGCCATAAAAATCGAGAAAAGACGATGCACAATACGGCGCGCCTTGCTGGTCATACGATTAACCTGATAATGCCGATACAGATTTTCAAAAAGGAATTTTTTCAACGAGCGGGATTTTTCGGTCATATCGTCCGAAAAAGCGATCAAAGGCATGGCATTGCGAACATCCTCGACCGATTTCGGATCAATTTCCCTTATCCGTTCCAGTGAAGTCTGTGTCAAATCAAGGATCAATGTGCCGATCATTCTCCGGATAGTTTCATGAATGGCTCTTCGTTCGGTAATTCCGGGCATGGCACGCTGGACTTCCGTCCAGAATCCGGCAAACAGATCAACATCCTTCAGTTGTCTGATTGAAAGGAGCCCGGAACGCAAGCCATCGTCGACATCATGATTGTTATAAGCGATTTCATCGGCCACATTGGCCAGTTGCGCTTCCAGTGAAGGCTGTTTGCCTTCAAGAAAACGCCGTCCGAGATCCCCCAGTTTTTCCGCAGCCTCCACGGAACAATGTTTTAGAATACCCTCCCGGGTTTCATAAGTCAGGTTGAGTCCGTCGAACATGCCATACCGTTCTTCCAGGACATCCACAACCCGCAGGCTCTGCAAATTATGTTCAAACCCGCCATAATCCGCCATACAGGCATTCAGAGCATCCTGTCCGGCATGCCCGAATGGCGTATGTCCCAGATCGTGGGCAAGAGAAATGGCTTCCGTCAGATCCTCGTTCAGGGACAAATTACGTGCAACAGACCGTGCAATCTGCGCTACTTCGATACTGTGTGTCAACCGTGTCCTGAACAGATCGCCCTCATGATTGACAAATACCTGGGTTTTATATTCCAGCCGTCTGAAAGCCCCGGAATGCACAATCCGGTCACGGTCACGTTGATATTCCGTACGTGACAAATCCACCGGTTCAACGTATTGGCGTCCTCGCGAATCACGAGGATCGGAAGCGTAAACAGCCAGTTCCGGACGACTCACCCGTTTTTTCTCCTTTCAGACTACTGTTTTGGTTAACCCGGTGCCGTATTGTCGGTCAATGTGGCATGCAGCAGTTCGGCTGGGACCTTGGTCACCACCGCATCACCGAGCGCTTTCAGCAATACAAACTGGATTTCACCGCCAACATTCTTTTTGTCCACCTGCATCAGTTCAATCCACCGGTCCATTCCCAATGCAGGTGCGACAATCGGCAAACCCGCCCTTTCCACCAGGCCCCGGATACGTTTCCTGGCTTCCTCATCAAGCCACCCCATACGGCACGACAAATCCGCGGCCACAACCATGCCGCATCCGACCGCTTCGCCATGAAGCCATTCGCCATATCCAAGTCCTGCTTCAATGGCATGTCCGAAAGTATGGCCGAAATTGAGTATCGCTCTCAAACCGGTACTCTCGCGTTCATCTTGCCGCACGATATCTGCCTTGATTTCACAGGAACGCCGGATTGCATAAGCCAGCGCCTCACTGTCACGGGCGAGCAATTTTTCCATATTCTTTTCCAGCCATTGAAAAAAAGCGGCATCGACAATGGCGCCATACTTGATCACCTCGGCAAGACCGGCAACCAACTCCCTGTCGTGCAGGGTATTTAAAGTCGTCGTATCCGCTATGACCGCCTCAGGCTGATAAAAGGCTCCGATCATATTTTTCCCCAGAGGATGATTAATCCCTGTTTTACCGCCTACTGAAGAATCCACCTCTGCGAGAAGTGTCGTGGGAACCTGGACAAAAGATACCCCTCTCATGAAACTGGCAGCGGCATACCCTGTCAAGTCGCCGATAACCCCTCCACCCAGAGCGACAAGTGTCGTCTTCCGATCAGACTTGTTCTCCATCAGGAAATCAAAGATCTTCATGAGACTTTCCCAGTTTTTTTCCTTTTCTCCATCCGGCAGGATCAATGACGAGACATCCTTGCCCGCTTCTTTCAGGGAATGCGTCAGCCTGTCCAGGTAAAGGGGAGCCACGACGGTATTGGTAATGATGACGATGCGCTGTCCACGAATCGTTCTGGCAAGTAAGCGGACATCCCGTAACAGGTCTGTTCCGATTTCAATTGGATAGCTGCGTTCTCCAAGATCGACCTTAAGACGGGAATGACTGGGTTTCATAATGACAATATCTTTCTTCACTTGGTTACTCGGACGTTTTCTCTGTTTTCTAGACGAATTTCCCTTCTGATAATTGGCCAACTGAGCGATTATCGACTGAACCATGGCATGTACGTTCGGTCTTCCGGTATCAACAATGATATCGGCAACTTCCCGATAAAGCGGTTCACGTTGTCTTGACAGTTCTTCAAGCTTTTTCCTTCTGTTTTCTGTCTGAAGCAGGGGACGACTTTTATCATGCATCGTTCTTTGAAGGATATTGCTGACACTGGCCCGCAAATAGATAACCGTACCCCTCGATTTGAGATGCTTCCTGTTTTCAGGATGAATAACTGCGCCCCCTCCCGTAGCAAGAACCACACCGGTTTGTCCTGTCAGATCTTTTATTGTTTCGACCTCACGACGCCTGAAACTTTCCTCACCTTCGATTTCGAATATCCAGGAAATTGTTGCCCCCGTACGCGATTCGATTTCATGATCAGAATCAACGAACTTCAATCCCAACCGCTTTGCCAGCAAACGGCCAACAGTCGTTTTGCCTGATCCCATCAGGCCAACGAGAAAAATATTATGCTGCATAAGAAATAAATATCATTACTGTATAGCCGAATATATCAGATATGTACGCTTCCGATCCCTTTTTAGGATGCAATTCTCTGTACAATTTCTCTTTATATTCTGAAACAGTTATTTACATATTTAAGTGCTAAGATTGCCGCTTTAAAGGATAATGCGCTTATTGCATTTTTTTGCTGAATAGCATGTTTAACAAAAATCAGAACCCGGATCAGACCTCAAACTCTCCCCGGAAGAAGTGGCTTGCCCGTCTTTTGGTCAGCTGTGCAGCTCTTGGCACTGGCGTAGTTTTAATCGGTGCACTCATTGTCATACTGGCGATGACCCTGATTTATCCCAAACTGCCACCAATGGATCAGCTGACGGATTATCATCCGAAAATGCCCCTGCGCATTTACACGGCAGATCACGTACTGATGGGTGAATTCGGAGAGGAAAGACGCAACCTCGTCCGAATCAACAAAATTCCGGATATCATGAAAAAGGCTGTCCTGGCTATTGAAGACGATCGTTTTTACCAGCATAGCGGTGTCGACTATATCGGCATTTTGCGTGCAGCCCTGCACAATCTGGTCAGCAACAACAGGCAAGGCGCTTCGACAATCACCCAACAGGTCGCCAGAAATTTTTTCCTGACAAGTGAGCAAACCTTCAAACGCAAATTGTACGAAGTTCTGCTGGCCTGGAAAATCGAAAGAACGCTGACCAAAGACCAGATTCTCGAAATTTATCTGAACCAGATCTATCTGGGACAGCGTGCTTTCGGTTTCGCTTCCGCCGCGCAGGTCTATTTCGGAAAACCCCTGCAGGACATTACCCTGGCTGAAGCAGCCATGCTCGCAGGGCTTCCCAAAGCACCTTCGGCCAATAATCCGATCACCAATCCGACTCGCGCCAAACAGCGTCAACAATATATTCTTCTCAGAATGAAACAACTCGGTTACGTCACCGATCAGGAATACGAGAAGGCAAAAAACGAAGAGATCAAAGTAAAAACAAGCCGCAACGAATTCAGCGTACATGCACAATATGTGGCAGAAATGGTCCGTATGATGGTATACGATCAATACAAGGACGAAACCTACACACGCGGGTTGAATGTCTATACAACCATTACACAAAAAGACCAGGAAGCCGCTTATCAGGCTGTCCGGCGCGGAGTAATGGACTACGACAAACGTCATGGATACCGCGGTCCGGAAGGATATATGGAAATCCCGGCAGCCAGGGACGCCATCGCTGACGCTATTGAGGATGAGCTTGCGAAATACCCGGACAGTGACGGTATCCTGAGTGCGGTTGTACTTGAGGCATCCCCGGGAAGAGTCCGGGCCGTTTTATCATCAGGCAACGAAATTTCCGTCACTGGAAACGGACTGAACTTCGCCGCTTCCGGTTTGACTTCCAATGCCGGCAGCAACAAACAGATCCGGCGGGGCTCAATCATTCGGCTCGCCCAGGACATACAGGGAAACTGGAATATCGTTCAGATGCCACAGATCGAAGCCGCCTTCGTTTCTCTGAACCCGAATGACGGCGCCATAAAATCCTTGATAGGCGGATTTGATTTCACGCAAAAGAAATTCAATCATGTCACACAAGCATGGAGACAGCCCGGTTCGTCTTTCAAACCGTTCATCTACTCTGCCTCACTCGATAAAAACCTGGCTCCAGCCAGTATTATCAATGACGCCCCCGTATCGTTCAGTGGGCAGACAAACGGGCAAAACTGGACTCCGAAAAATTTCGATTCAAAATATGAGGGTCCAATAACCATGCGTCGCGGATTGATGAAATCCAAAAACATGATTTCAATTCAGATACTGAATCAGATCGGCGCACAATATGGCCAGGAATTCATCACCCGATTTGGCTTTGATCCCGACAAAAATCCGCCTTATCTGACATTGGCACTGGGGGCCGGGTCCGTCACACCGCTACAGATGGCTACGGCTTATTCTGTCTTTGCCAATGGCGGCTATAAAATCAGACCGTATATCATTTCCCATATCACCGATTCCGACGGAAAAATACTCTCCCAGGCACGTCCGGAAAAAGCCGGAGATGAAAGCAACCGGGTAATTGACGCCCGTAATGCTTTCATTATGGACACGCTGTTAAAGGATGTTGTCAGGGGAGGTACCGCAGCACGGGCCAATATCCTAAATCGTCCCGATCTGGCAGGCAAAACGGGAACGACAAACGATTCGATCGATGCATGGTTCGCAGGTTACCAGCCCAGTCTGGTCGCCGTGGCATGGCTTGGCTTCGATCAGCCGCGCAACATGGGCGGTCGTGAAACGGGCAGCGCGCTGGCACTTCCTGTCTGGATCAGCTACATGCAAAAAACGCTTTCCGGAATTCCTGTGGAAATGAAATCCCCACCGGCAGGGGTTATCTATGAAAACGGCGATTACTATTACACAGAAGCCCCGCCCGGCAAAATCGTAACCAATATCGGAGTTGGACAAAAAGACTACGAAAAAATCTACGAAACGGAAAACAATAACGTCAAGGATGAAATATTTGCCGATCGTTCTTCCGGCATGCTTCCAGACTGATCAACGACTGGCGAACTCCGTTTTCGTCTCTTTGACATGTTACACTTCAATCCGTTTCGTAATCCCATACAGGTCATTGGAAGATACAAAAATGCGACGCAACCGATTTCGAATATGGTTCTTCAATTTCGTACTCACTATTTTACTTTGCTCCAGTTTGTGTGCCTGTGGTCAGAAAGGGGCGCTTATACTTCCGCCATCGGATACAACGCCGATGCCGGTAACCCCTCAGTCTTTCCCGGAACCTGAAACCGATGAACCCGAGTCAGAAAGAGCCCCTTTGGGCATTCTTCCTGGCAGTTTGCCGACATTACCCTGAACAATATGAAAACAGCTCAACACTTTTTCTACCAAAATGACACGCTGACCGTTGACGGCGTACCACTTGACAAACTGGCCATGCAATATGGAACACCCCTTTATGTCTATTCCAAAGCGGCCTTGACCGAACATTTCCGTCAATATGCCGATGTATGCAAACAGTTTGAAACTGACGATATTCACTCTCTTGTCTGTTATTCAGTCAAATCGAATTCCAATCTCGCCATATTGAACATCCTCGGTCGCGAGGGCGCTGGTTTCGATATTGTTTCTGGTGGTGAACTCCTGCGCGTGATCGCCGCCGGATGCGATTCCCGAAAAGTCATATTCTCAGGTGTCGGGAAAACGGCCAGCGAAATACGTCTCGCCCTCGAACATGACATTCTCTGTTTCAATGTCGAATCGTTTGCAGAACTTCGCCGGATTAATCGGATCGCAGCAGAGATGGGCAAAAAAGCCCGGGTTTCGTTCCGGGTCAACCCGAATGTCGATCCCAAAACACACCCTTATATTTCGACAGGACTGAAAGAAAACAAATTCGGCATTCCTTACGAAGAAGCACTTGCCGGCTATGAAGAAGCTGCCCGCATGCCCCACATCGAAGTAACCGGTATTGATTGTCATATCGGTTCCCAGTTGCTGGACGATGCGCCACTTCTTGAGGCACTGGACAAATTGATCGATCTCTTCGACCAACTAGCGCAAAAAGGAATCGAACTGAAGCATATCGACATCGGTGGCGGTATTGGAATCACTTACGATAATGAGATTCCCGTCGCCATTTCCGACTATCTCACTCGTATTTTCGGAAAAATAACAGCATGGAAAAACGCGAAATACCCTGGCCAATCCATTTCCATGATGTTTGAACCGGGACGTTCTATTTCAGGAAACGCCGGCCTGTTGCTCACCCAGGTCCAGTATCTCAAAACAAACTCGGACAAGAATTTCGCCATCGTCGACGCCGCCATGAATGACCTGATGAGACCATCACTTTACGAGTCATGGCATACCGTTTTGTCCGTCGTAAAACGTCAGACTGAAACAAAAACCTACGATATTGTCGGCCCTATCTGCGAGTCGGGAGACTGGCTCGCCCGCCAGAGAACACTTTCCATCGAAACAGATGATCTTCTTGCCATTATGAGTGCAGGTGCATACGGTATGGCCATGTCTTCCAATTACAATACCCGGGGGCGAGCTGCCGAAATACTGATAGACGATAAAAAAGCATATCTCATTCGCAAAAGAGAGCGTCCCGAAGAACTTTATGCACTGGAAACCATCATATCTTAAATTTCCGCTACACCTTTTTATTAACTGAATCAGATATATTCAATATCTTTTTCTTGTCCGGAAAAGAAATGACAAAACTCTGGCAGGCACGTTTTTACAAGACGGCAAATCATCTGCGTGATTTGCCGAAACTTGACGTACCGGAAATTGCATTTGTGGGCCGGTCCAACGCCGGAAAATCCTCCGCTATTAATATTCTGTGCAATCAAAAAAGTCTTGCATATGCATCAAAAACCCCGGGACGTACCCAACATATCAATTTTTTTTCCGTGGGAGGTGCACATGTCGCCCAGCATCGGCATGATCCTGTAGACGAAAAGAAGATCGAATTGTTTCTGGTGGATCTGCCTGGATATGGTTATGCACAAGTATCCGGTTCTGCAAAAAATCACTGGCAAAAACTCCTGAGCGATTATCTGATAACCCGTCCACAGTTAAAAGGTCTGATCCTTGTTATGGATTCAAGACATCCTTTCCAGCCACTGGATGTTGATCTGCTGGAATGGTTCGCCATCACAGGAAAACCGGTCCATTGCCTGCTTACCAAGGCAGACAAACTGAATCGGAGGGAATCAACCGACTCACTGAAACAGACCGATACCATTTTGAAAAGTTATATTGATGAAAGCGGAAAACCGTTTTCTTTTTCCGCCCAGCTTTTCTCATCGACAAAACGTCTCGGACTTGAAACAGCTACAGCATTTATTTTGAATCTGGCAGACCAGACAACGGTTCCCCCGCAAAATGAATCCTCACAATAAATCTTCAATACATTAACAAACGGAAAATCCGATTTGCAGCAAGATGACGAAAGAAATCTCGTATGGTCAGGAAATATTCAGAAAAACCATTCATTTAAGTTCCCTCTGGATGGTCGTTTCTATCGCCCTTTTCCCGAAATGGTTCAACATCGCCCTCTTCGCTTTTCTGCTCGTATCAACCATATTGGTTGAATATGGAAATCATCGTAAATGGCGACTGTTTACGCTTACCTATGGTTCTCTTTTCAACCGGATATTGCGCGAGAAGGAAACACAGGAAAAATTCCACTTAAGTGGCGCCCCCTACGTCATCGCCGCCGCTTTGATGGTTACCATTATTTTTCCCAAAATCATTGCGATGACCGCTTTGTCCGTCATGCTCATCGGAGACACCGGTGCCGCACTTGTCGGCAGAAAGCTGGGCAAGCATAAAATCAATCTGGGAACAAAAAGCATCGAAGGCAGTATCGCTTTCTGGCTCTTCTCGACGGTTGTTCTTTTGTTCTTCTATTTCATTTATCACCAGCCCCCATCATTTCTCCTTTTCGGCTTTGCCGGCATAATCGGCGCCACCTTCGCCGAAATTTATGAAAACAGAATCCGTCTGGACGACAACTTCTCCATCCCTCTGGTTGTCGGTCTGTTTCTGTGCCTGTCTGTCTGGTTATAGACAGACAGTTTTCAGGACTCCAGCCGGATTTCGTCATTCATCCATTTCAGATACGGTCCCAATCCATTGAGAATCGGTACAGAAATGATTTCCGGAACATCATAGGGATGAATCGACAGAATCGTTTTTTCTACCTCACTATACTTTTCACTGACCGTCTTGATCGTCAGATTCCATTCCGTTGCCTTCTCTACACTCCCCTGCCACCGGTAAACCGATTGTATTGGTTCCCCCCAACTAACGCAGGCGGCAAGTTTTTTCTGAATCAAAGCCTCACTTATCCTGTCGGCGATACCGGAATCCGGTACGGTACAAAAAACGAGAATCGGTTTCGTCATACATTTTTTCCATCATGCAAAATGGCTCAATAAACAACAGCACCCACTGCGAACTACAGGTATTTTAAGTGACAATAAAAAAGCCGGAAAATTTTCCGGCTTTTTTAAATGCAAGGTGAAAACCTTATTTAGCTTCCGCTTCCGGCTTTTCTTCCTGCGGTCTGTCCATCAGTTCGACATAAGCCATTGGCGCATTGTCTCCCAAACGGAAACCCATTTTCAGAATGCGGAGATACCCGCCATTGCGATTTGCAAACCTAGGCCCCAGTTCATTAAACAGTTTTACAACGATTTCACGATCACGCAATCTGTTGAAAGCCAGACGTTTGTTGGCAACAGTATTGGTCTTACCCAAGGTAATGATAGGTTCGACAACACGACGCAATTCTTTTGCCTTCGGCAATGTTGTCTTGATCGCTTCATGACGGAGCAAAGAAACCGTCATATTACGGAGCATGGCAAGACGGTGTGACGAAGTACGGTTGAGTTTTCTCAAACCATGACGATGACGCATGATAATTTCCTTATAAATCTTATTGATCCGGCTCTTCTATCAGTCAGGACTGCGGGCCGGTTTTGTTAAAATTATTTTTCAAATCCGGCAGGCGGCCAGTTATCCAGACGCATACCTAAAGTCAAACCACGAGAAGCCAGAACTTCCTTGATTTCATTTAACGACTTGCGGCCAAGATTAGGTGTCTTCAGCAATTCATTTTCACTGCGCTGGATAAGGTCGCCAATGTAATTGATATTTTCAGCTTTCAGACAATTTGCCGAACGAACGGTCAACTCCAGATCATCTACCGGACGCAGCAATATCGGATCAACGGCCGGAACCTGTGTCAATGCCTCCGAAGTGGTTTCCGTTCCTTCCAGAGCAGCAAATACACTCAACTGGTCAACCAGAATACGTGCCGACTGGCGAATGGCTTCTTCTGCCGTAATAACGCCATTCGTTTCGATATTGATAATCAATTTATCCAGATCGGTACGTTGCTCGACACGTGCCGACTCTACCGAATAGGAAACCCGACGGACAGGAGAAAAAGAAGCATCTAGAATGATGCGGCCAATTGTCTTGTTCACGTCTTCAGAGAGTCTTCTTACATTTCCCGGGACATATCCGCGACCTTTTTCAACCTTGATCTGCATATCGAGCTTGCCGTTATCCGCCAGATTGGCAATGACATGCTCAGGATTGATCACTTCAACATCATGAGGCAATTCGATATCTGCAGCCGTTGCAACACCCGGCCCCGATTTTTTCAGTGTCAGCGTAATCGAATCGCGATTGTGCAATTTGAAAACAACACCTTTCAGATTCAGAAGAAGATCAACCACATCCTCCTGAACACCATCCAGCGTTGAATATTCATGAACGACACCGGCAATGGTTACTTCGGTTGGCGCGTATCCCGTCATCGATGAAAGGAGCACACGTCTCAAGGCATTGCCGAGTGTGTGTCCATAACCGCGCTCAAACGGTTCCATTTCGACAATGGAGCGTCCGCCACCCAACGATTCAACGTTGATAATACGCGGTTTAAGAAAATTGTTTTGCATAATATGTCCTTTTCAATACCCTTGGCTCGTTACACCAATAAGGCTGATGGCACTGATAATGCTGTAATTAACGTGAATACAATTCAATGATCAACGATTCATTGACATCGTTGGCAAACTCGCTGCGATCCGGAATACGTTTGAATACGCCTTCCATTTTCTTTGAATCCACGGAGACCCAGTCGGCAATGCCGATCTGCTCGGCCAAAGACAGGGATTCAATGATACGGTTTTGTTTTTTGGCTTTTTCACGAATGGTAATGACGTCTTCCGGCTTGACCAGATAAGACGGAATGTTGACGACCTTGCCATTGACCATCAAAGCCTGATGGCTGACCAGCTGACGGCTTTCAGCACGTGTCGAGCCGAATCCCATACGATAAACAACATTGTCCAGCCGGGATTCAAGCAACTGCATCAGATTGTCACCGGTATTACCTTTTCTGCGTTCTGCTTCTGCAAAGTAACGACGGAACTGCTTCTCCAGAATTCCATACATCCGCTTGACTTTCTGCTTTTCACGCAGCTGATTTCCATAGTCGGATGTACGGGCGCCCGATTTCATGCCATGCTGGCCAGGCTTTACATCCAGTTTGCATTTGGAATCAAGAGACCGTCTGGCGCTCTTGAGGAACAGGTCGGTACCTTCACGACGTGAAAGCTTGGCTTTTGGTCCGATATAGCGTGCCACAATATTTCCTTTTCAATAATTAGTTGACGCCCCAAATCAGGCGCAAGTTATATCTCTAGTGATATAACAGTGGTCTTCGTTATTCTGAAATTAGATACGACGACGTTTGGGAGGACGACAGCCGTTATGTGGAATCGGCGTAATGTCCTGAATCTGGGTAATGCGAATACCCAAACCGTTCAAAGCGCGAACAGCAGATTCACGGCCTGGTCCCGGCCCCTTGATCTTGACTTCCAGATTCTTGATACCATATTCAATTGCCACTTTACCAGCAGCTTCTGCAGCAACCTGTGCAGCAAAAGGAGTGGATTTGCGGGACCCCTTGAAACCGGCTCCGCCAGAAGTCGCCCATGTCAATGCATTACCCTGGCGATCAGTTATGGTAATGATGGTATTGTTGAAAGAAGCATGCACATGTGCAACACCTTCTGCAATGTTTCTTTTCACCTTCTTGCGCACGCGAGCTGCTGCACTATTCGATGCTTTTGCCATAAAATTTCCTCGATCCGTCTACTATTCAAACAACATGTGTTTGCATTATTTCTTCAATGATTGAGCGGCCTTACGTGGACCTTTTCTGGTTCGCGCGTTTGTGCGTGTACGTTGACCTCTCACAGGCAACCCTCTGCGATGACGCAAACCACGATAACAACCCAGATCCATCAACCGCTTGATGCTCATGGAAACTTCGCGACGCAAATCGCCTTCAATGACGAATTTGTCGATTTCAGCGCGCAGTTTTTCAAGTTCGCTGTCATCCAGATCCTTGACCTTTTTGGTTGGAGCGACGCCGGCTATGGCACAGATATCCTGTGCGCGCGGACGTCCAATACCATAAATAGCCGTCAGGCCAATGACAATGTGTTGATGGTTGGGAATATTAACCCCTGCAATACGTGCCATTCGTTCTGTCCTAAATTGACGTTAATTAACCTTGTCTTTGTTTATGACGTGCTTCAGTGCAAATAACACGGACCACGCCCTTTCTCTTGATAATTTTGCAATTGCGGCAAATCCGCTTGACTGATGCCTGAACCTTCATTTTTCCCTCTTTTTAACAATATATTGAATTCAGTTATTTTGTTCTGAAAACAATGCGAGCCCTACTTAAATCGTAAGGAGTCAACTCGACCGTTACCTTGTCGCCCGGAAGAATACGGATGTAATTCATACGCATTTTTCCCGAAATGTGCCCGAGAACCATATGTCCATTTTCCAGTTTCACGCGAAAAGTCGCATTGGGCAAGTTATCTACGATCTCACCCTGCATCTGGATAACGTCATCTTTAGCCATAAAATAGATGTCTTTTATGAAATATTAACGAGGTAAACTGTTGCTCTTGAAATTTGCCTTCCTCAACAGGGAATCATATTGTTGCGACATGATGTAATTCTGGATTTGCGCCATAAAGTCCATCGTCACGACAACGATAATCAGCAAGGAAGTACCGCCGAAGTAAAACGGAACCTGCCAGCGTGCTACCAGAAACTCCGGCAACAAACAGATTAATGTAACATAAATTGCACCGGCAAGTGTCAATCTCATCAAAATTTTATCGATATATCTCGCTGTCTGTTCGCCTGGGCGAATTCCTGGAATAAAAGCGCCGCTTTTTTTCAGATTATCTGCCGTTTCGCGACTGTTAAAAACAAGTGCAGTATAGAAAAAACAGAAAAATATAATTGCGGCAGCATACAATATTGCATGCACCGGTTCGCCTGGAGCCAAGGATGCAGACAAATCTTTCAGGAAACGAATGAAAACATTGTCTGTTTCCGCTCCTGTTGCAAACCATCCAGCAATCGTTGCCGGGAACAGGATAATCGAGGAAGCAAAGATCGGAGGAATGACTCCAGCCATATTGACCTTCAAAGGCAAAAAGCTGCTTTGCCCTCCATATATTTTGTTTCCGATCTGACGCTTGGCGTAGTTGACAAGAATCCTGCGCTGACCACTTTCGATAAACACCACGAGAAAAGTAACGACAGCAACGATTACACAAATAATCAAGGCAGTCAGTGTATTCATCGAACCGGTACGGACCAGCTCGACAAGGCCTCCAATTGCATTGGGCAATCCGGCGGCAATACCAGCAAAAATGAGCATGGAAATACCATTGCCCAAACCTCTTTCCGTTATCTGCTCACCAAGCCACATCAAAAACATGGTACCGGTCACCAGTGTTACAACTGCTGTAAACCGGAATGCCAATCCTGGCTCGATAACCAAACCGGGCTGCGACTCAAGTGCAACAGCGATACCCAGTCCCTGAAAAGCGGCAAGCACCAACGTTCCATAACGCGTATACTGCGTCATCTTCCGTCTTCCAGCCTCACCTTCCTTTTTCAATGCATCGATTTGTGGAGACACAATTCCGAGCATTTGCATGATAATGGAAGCTGAAATATACGGCATGATGCCCAGTGCAAAAACCGTAAACCGCGAAAGCGCGCCCCCTGAAAACATGTTGAACATGCCAAGAATACCGCCCTGATTTTGTCTGAACAGCAATGCAAGCTGTTCAGAATCAATACCCGGAACAGGAATATGCGCACCAATACGGAATACAACCAATGCCCCAAGCAAAAACAGCAACCGTTTCCAGGGAAAACCGGCGGTAGCGTTTTTTGCTGAATTAGATGACGTTGCCAACTGGATACCTCTGTATGTTGTTTACTTAAGCGACTTTTCCGCCTTTGCTTTCAATAGCAGCCCTGGCACCTTTGGTCACAACAAGTCCATTCACATTCACGCTGCGATTGATTTCACCGGAAAGAATGATTCTGACATTCTTTACCAGACCGGAAACCAGGCCTGCCTGTTTCAAAACCAGCAAGTCAATATCATCCACGCCGAGCTTATCAAGATCAGACAAACGCACTTCGGCACGTGTCAATGCAGATGGCGATTTGAAACCACGTTTCGGCAACCGGCGCTGCAAAGGCATCTGACCGCCTTCGAAACCGATTCTATGAAAACCGCCGGCTCTCGACTTCTGGCCCTTGTGACCACGACCAGCAGTCTTGCCCAAGCCACTACCGATAC
Organism: Oxalobacter aliiformigenes; assembly: GCF_027116575.1. Classification (GTDB taxonomy): domain Bacteria; phylum Pseudomonadota; class Gammaproteobacteria; order Burkholderiales; family Burkholderiaceae_D; genus Oxalobacter; species Oxalobacter aliiformigenes. The sequence goes on from NZ_CP098252.1 coordinate 2,276,537, forward strand.
CGCGTCCAACTCTACGTTTTGCCTGTTTTGAGCCAAAAGCAGGTTGCAAATTATTTAAGTTCATAATTTATCCTGTTAGCAGTCTCTATCAAGCAACTACTTGAACGAGATATGATACTTTTTTAATCATTCCACGAACTGCAGGGGTATCCTGCAAAGTGGATACGGAATTCAATCGGCGAAGTCCAAGACCGCGAACCGTATCACGATGTGATTTCCGGGTCCCGATCAGGCTTTTTACCAATTTCACTGTGATTTGATTAGACATTATCGATTCCTTATCCAACAATTTCTTCTACAGACTTGCCGCGTTTTGCCGCAATATCGGCAGGAGTATTCATCGAAGCAAGCGCATTCAAAGTCGCTCTGACCATATTGTATGGATTAGTCGAACCGAAAGACTTGGCCACGACGTTGGTAACACCCATGACATCAAAAATGGCACGCATAGCACCGCCGGCAATAACGCCGGTACCTTGTTTTGCCGGATTCAGCATTACCTTGGAAGCACCATGTTTTCCGATAGCCGTATGCTGCAAGGTTCCATCTTTCAATGTCACTTTGATCATGTTACGACGGGCTTCTTCCATTGCTTTCTGGACAGCGATAGGCACTTCTTTCGACTTGCCCTTGCCCATACCAACGCGACCGTCACCGTCACCGACAACCGTCAGAGCGGCAAAGCCCATAATACGACCGCCCTTGACAACTTTGGTCACACGATTGATTGCGATCATCTTTTCACGCAATCCGTCATCCGGTCGATCACCTTGTGTCTTTTGTTGCATTTTTGCCATGGTTATATCCTTAGAACTTCAGACCTGCTTCACGAGCAGCTTCAGCCAATGCTTTGACACGGCCGTGATAACGAAAACCGGAACGATCAAAAGCGACCTCTGTAATTCCAGCCTGCAATGCTTTTTCGGCCACTCTTTTGCCGACCAGCGACGCTGCTGCCACATTGCCACCATTTTTTCCTGCCAGTTCCTGGCGGACATCGGCTTCCAGTGTCGAAGAAGAAGCCAGAATCCGAGCATCCGGTCCAATGATATTTGCATAAATATGCAAATTGGTACGATGCACCGACAAACGAGTTGCTCTCAAAACAGCAATTTTGGCTCGAGTCTGACGTCCGCGGCGCAAACGTGATTGTTTCTTGTTCATCAATCGCCCCTATTACTTCTTCTTAGTTTCTTTGATCTTAACGACTTCGTCTGCATAACGAACACCCTTGCTCTTGTATGGTTCAGGTTTGCGATATGCACGAACATCAGCTGCGACTTGCCCAACCAAGTGCTTGTCAATTCCCTTGATTACGATTTCAGTCTGCGATGGTGTTTCACACTTGACACCGGCAGGCATCACATGAACAACAGGATGAGAAAAACCAAGAGACATGTTCAGTTTGTCGCCCTGAGCCTGCGCACGAAAACCGACGCCGACCAGATTGAGACGTTTTTCAAACCCCTTGCTGACGCCAAGAACCATATTATTCAGCAGTGCGCGTGTAGTTCCCCACATTGCCACCGCTTCACGACTGTCGTTTGCCGCTTCAACCTTAAGCGATTTGTCTTCCTGCTTGACAGTCACCAAATCACTCAAAATCCTGCTCATTGAACCCAAGGGGCCCTTTACAGTAATTTCATTATTCGCGATTGTTGCAGTTGTGCCTTCAGGAATAACAACCTGCATTTTTCCAACTCTAGACATGCTTCACTCCTCAGGCAACATAGCAAAGAACTTCGCCACCGACTCCCGTAGCCCTCGCTTTACGGTCTGTCATGACACCCTTTGGCGTAGAAACGATAGCTACACCCAAGCCATTCATTACGCTAGGCAATTCATCACGTCCTTTATAGATACGAAGACCCGGACGCGAAACCCGTTCCAGTCTTTCGATAACCGGACGACCAACATAATACTTCAGCGCGATATTCAGCTGCGCCTTGCCAGCTTCTTCACTGACATCGAAAGAATCGATATAACCTTCATCCTTCAGGACTGTAGCAATGGCTACCTTGACCTTGGAAGAGGGCATAGCGACAGAACTTTTCTTAACTTGCTGCGCATTACGGATGCGAGTCAGCATATCTGCGATAGGATCGCTCATACTCATAACAATTCCTCCTGCTACCAGCTAGCTTTGGTGATTCCAGGAATTTCGCCACTCATAGCGAATTCTCTTAGCTTGGTGCGACCCAAGCCGAACTTGCGATACGTGCCGCGCGGCCTTCCTGTCAAAGCGCAACGATTACGCTGACGCGTCGGATTTGCGTTGCGAGGCAACGACTGCAACTTGAGACGAGCTTCAAAGCGTTCTTCTTCAGTCTTGCTTTGATCGTCAATAATAGCTTTCAATTCGGCGCGTTTGCCTGCATATTTCTTAACAAGCGCTGCGCGTTTCAATTCACGGTTTATTAATGCCAGTTTTGCCATGGCTATCTCAATTTCTAAACGGAAATTTAAATGCGGAAAGAAGTGCTTTGGACTCCTCATCGGTTTTAGCGGTTGTGGTGATGCTGATATTCAATCCCCGCAAAGCATCAATCTTGTCATATTCAATCTCGGGAAATATGATTTGCTCCTTGATTCCGAGATTGTAATTTCCCCGCCCATCGAAAGAACGGCCATTGATACCGCGAAAATCACGCACACGAGGCAACGCAACCGTAACCAGCCGATCAAGAAATTCATACATTCTTGCACCACGCAAGGTAACCATACAGCCAATAGGATAACCTTCGCGAATCTTGAACCCTGCAATGGACTTGCGCGCCTTGGTCACAACCGGTTTTTGACCTGCGATTTTCGCCAAATCGGCCGTTGCATGATCAATCACCTTCTTGTCCGCAACCGCTTCCGACAACCCCATATTCAGAGTAATTTTAGTAATACGCGGAACTTCCATCGTAGATTTGTAGGAAAACTTAGCCATCAAATCAGCGACGATTTTTTCCTTATATAATTCCTGTAGACGCGCCATAATTATTTAGCCTCGACAACTTCACCATTCGATTTAAAGATACGGACTTTTTTTCCATCCACCTCTTTAAAACCCACACGATCCGCCTTCCCCGTCTTTGCATTGAACAGAGCGACATTGGAAATATGGATCGGCATCAGCTTGTCAACAATGCCCCCCGTAGCACCCGTCATCGGATTTGGCTTGGTCGTTTTCTTGGCGACATTCACACCAGCAACAACAACACGATCATTAACACATTGCTGAACAGTACCGCGTTTGCCCTTGTCTTTTCCGACCAGAACAATCACTTCATCGCCTTTACGTATTTTGTTCATAAAACCCCCTTACAATACTTCCGGCGCAAGTGAAACGATTTTCATAAATCTTTCAGTACGCAATTCACGAGTTACCGGCCCAAAAATACGGGTCCCGATCGGTTCAAGCTTGTTGTTGAGCAAAACAGCGGCACCTTCATCAAACTTGATCAACGAGCCATCCTGACGACGCACACCTTTTGCCGTACGAACGACAACAGCATTGTAGATTTCGCCTTTTTTGACCCTTCCGCGAGGAGCAGCACTCTTGACCGTTACCTTAATGATGTCACCGACCTGAGCATAACGACGCTTGGACCCGCCAAGCACCTTGATACAAAGGACCTCTCTGGCACCTGTATTGTCGGCCACTTTTAAACGACTTTCAGTCTGAATCATAATTTTTCTTTCCCAACTTAATTCGCCATCATTGACGATCAGTCTTGGTCCCGCCAGACGCAAGTTTTGCGACTGATTAGGTGTACATGATATATAAAGAACTTCGCATCAGCCCCATCAATACCGGAATGATGCGAAGTTTTGAATTATTGCATTATCCAAAAACAAATGCAATCTTTTTATATAATTTGTGCAACCTGAATAACTTTGGTGAGAACCCAAGATTTGTTCTTAGAAATTGGACGGCCTTCCTGAATTTCAACGGTATCGCCAATTCTTGCCTGATTATTTGCATCATGCACAAGATACTTCTTAGTACGACGGACAACCTTCCCATAAATTGGATGCTTCATCCGTCGTTCAACCAAAACAGAAGCAGTTTTATCCATCTTGTCTGATACAACCTTACCAATCAGTGTACGTTTTAACGCAGACTTTTCCTGATCGTTCATTATGCTTTACCCTTAGAATTCATGACAGTCTTTACCCGAGCAATATCCCTTCTCACTTTCTTCAGCTGAGAAGTATTGGTCAATTGCTGAGTTGCCAATTGCATACGCAGACCAAACTGAGCCTTCAAAAGATCATTCAGTTCAGTTTTCAGTTCAGCCTGGTCCTTGGAACGCAGTTCGGATGCTTTCATATTAACTCCTCTTACTGGCCAAGCTGACGGACAACAAATACCGTCGGCAATGGCAATTTGGCGGCAGCCAGACGAAACGCTTCACGAGCAAGCGCTTCATCGACTCCATCCATTTCATAAAGAACCTTGCCGGGTCTGATTTCGGCAACATAGTATTCCGGATTGCCCTTGCCGCTACCCATACGGACTTCAGCCGGTTTTTCAGAAATCGGTTTGTCCGGAAACACACGGATCCAGATACGGCCACCTCTTTTGATGTGGCGGGTCATTGCACGGCGAGCAGCTTCAATCTGACGAGCCGTAATACGGCCTCTTCCTACTGCCTTCAGGCCAAAGTCGCCAAACGATACCTTTGTACCTCTTTCATGAGAAATACCGGTATTGCGCCCTTTCTGCTCTTTTCTATACTTTCTACGAGATGGTTGCAACATAATTATTCTCCTGCTGCTTCAACAGGCGCATTTTCAGTCGCTGTTGCTGCATTTTCAGGTTTTCTGGCACGAACCCGCTTTGCTCCAGTGGAAGGAGCTTCAGACGCACCAGCACCTTCAGACTTTCTTACACGCTGTCTGCCTGGACGGCCATCCTCACGACGCGCGCCACGACGTTTCTTGTCTTCTTCAACCGGTGTGTCAATCTTAGGAGCTTCACCATTTTCCAGACGATCCCCCTTGTAAACCCAAACCTTCACACCAATAATACCGTACGTTGTTTGCGCTTCGGAAAAACCGTAATCAATATCAGCACGCAATGTGTGCAGAGGTACACGACCTTCACGATACCATTCTGTACGTGCGATTTCGATGCCATTCAGACGACCGGAAGACATGATCTTGATCCCGACAGCCCCCAGACGCATCGCATTCTGCATGGCACGTCTCATAGCGCGGCGGAACATGATACGTTTTTCAAGCTGCTGGGTAATTGAATCGGCAATTAACTGGGCATGAATCTCAGGTTTGCGAACTTCCTCGATATTAACATGGACCGGAACGCCCATAATTTTGGACAGATCCGATTTCAATACTTCAATATCCTCGCCTTTCTTGCCGATAACAACGCCAGGACGCGAACTGTAAATTGTAAACCGTGCATTCTTTGCTGGACGTTCAATGACGACTTGACCGACAGAAGCATTTTTCAGTTTTTTCTTAAGATAAGCACGTGCCTTCAGATCTTCATTCAACATACCGGCAAAATTGTTATTGCCAGCATACCAGCGGGAAGACCAGTTACGAGCAACTGCCAGACGGAAACCGGTTGGATGTATCTTTTGTCCCATCGTGACCCCCCTTAATTACCGACAGTCACATAAATGTGACATGTTTGTTTAGAAATACGGTCACCCCGTCCTTTTGCACGAGCCGAGTAACGTTTCATAAAAGTTCCCTTTTCGACATAAATCGAAGAAACTTTCAGTTCATCAATATCTGCACCATCATTATGTTCGGCATTGGCAATAGCCGATTCCAGAACCTGCTTGATAATGGCTGCACCTTTTTTCGGTGTAAACGACAGAATATCGAGCGCCTGATCAACTTTTTTACCACGAATCAAATCGGCAATCAGACGACCTTTTTGCGCTGATAAATGCACACCACGAAGAGAAGCTTTTGTTTCCATCATTGGTCCTATTTCTTAGCTTTTTTATCGGCGGCATGACCCTTGAATGTTCTGGTCAATGCAAACTCGCCCAACTTGTGACCAACCATATTTTCGGAGATATAAACAGGGACATGCTGTTTGCCGTTATGAACAGCAATTGTCAACCCGATAAAATCCGGCATAATTGTTGACCGGCGAGACCATGTCTTAATTGGCCGCTTATCCTTGGATGCCTGCGCAGCTTCAACCTTGGAAATCAAGTGAGCATCGCAGAAAGGCCCTTTTTTCAACGAACGTGTCATATGCTACCCCTTATTTCTTGTTGCGGCGCGAAACGATCATTGAAGTCGTACGCTTGTTACTACGCGTTTTCAGACCTTTGGTCTTCTGACCCCAAGGCGTTACAGGATGACGTCCACCGGAGGTTCTACCTTCGCCACCACCATGCGGATGATCGACCGGATTCATGACAACACCACGTACGGTTGGACGTACACCACGCCAGCGCATTGCACCTGCTTTACCCAATTTGCGCAGATTCTGTTCTGCATTACCCACTTCACCGACTGTTGCACGGCATTCGATGTGAACCCGACGAACTTCGCCGGACCGAAGACGAATCTGAGCATACGAGCCTTCACGCGCCATCAGGACGACAGCAGCACCCGCTGTACGAGCCATCTGCGCCCCCTTGCCTGGCAGCATTTCGACACAATGCAAGGTTGTGCCCACCGGAATATTGCGCAATGGTAAGCAATTCCCCGCTTTGATTGGCGCTTCCGAACCATTCATAATCTGATCGCCAACAGACAACCCTTTGGGCGCGATAATGTAACGACGCTCACCATCTGCGTAACAAACCAAAGCAATATTGGCCGTACGGTTCGGATCGTACTCGATACGTTCCACTTTTGCAGCAATACCATCCTTGTTACGAACAAAGTCAATGACACGATAATGCTGTTTGTGACCTCCACCAATATGGCGGGTCGTGATATGGCCATTGTTGTTACGACCTGCACTTTTGGATTTTTTTTCAAGCAGTCCAGCAAAAGGACGGCCCTTGTAAAGATCCGGATTAACAAGCTTGACCATTCCCCGACGGGCGGGAGAAGTTGGTTTGACTTTAACGAGAGCCATTATTTAGCCTCCTCAGTAAAATTAATTTCCTGACCAGGCTTCAGGCAAACGTATGCCAGCTTCTGATTGCTCTTGCGTCCCATTCCATTACGTGAACGCTTCTGCTTGCCCAAACGATTCAACACCTGCACAGACTCAACTTCAACCTTGAACAAGTTTTCGACCGCCGCCTTGATTTCAGGTTTGGTTGCATTCTTCAATACACGAAAAATGACTTGTTCATACTTTTCAGCGATGAAAGTGGCCTTTTCCGAAATAACCGGCGCCAACAATACTTTCATCAGGCGTTCTTCACTAATTTTCATGACTGCACTCATGCCAGCATCTCCTCAATCTTGCCCAGAGCTGCCTTGGTAATCAGCACATCCTTAAAATGCACCAGAGAAACAGGATCTGCCTGGTGGGGTTCGACCACTAATACATTAGGCAAATTGCGTGATGCCAGATACAGATTTTCATCAAACGAATCCGTTATAACCAGCACGGAACCAAAACCAAACCCCTTCAGCTTCTGCGCGAGCATTTTGGTTTTTGGCGCTTCAATCGCCAATTCGTCGATTACCGTCAACCTGCCTTCACGAGCCAATTGAGACAGAATGGAACACACACCCGCACGATACATCTTCTTGTTGACTTTATGAGAAAAGTTTTCATCAGGTGTATTCGGGAATGCACGGCCGCCTCCACGCCACAGCGGAGAAGACGACATACCTGCACGAGCGCGGCCGGTGCCTTTCTGACGCCATGGTTTTTTGGTGGTATGAGCCACCGTTTCACGACTCTTTTGCTGACGGTCTGCCATTCTGGCATTTGCCTGAAAAGCGACCACGATCTGATGTATCAGCGCTTCATTGTACTCACGGCCAAAAATAGTATCCGGCGCATTGACCTTGCCTGCTGCCTGATCATTTCCATTTAGGAGCTTCAATTCCATCTGTTATGCCCCCTTGCTAACTTTGGTTTTTACTGCGGGACGAACGACAACCTGTGCATTCTTGGCACCGGGAACAGCGCCTTTGACCAACAACAGATTACGTTCTACATCAATGCGTGCAATTTCCAGATTCTGTACGGTCTTGGTGACATCACCCAGATGTCCCGTCATTTTCTTGCCAGGGAAAACACGCCCCGGATCCTGGTTCATCCCGATAGAACCGGGAACATTGTGCGAGAGGGAATTACCATGAGTAGCGCGGCCGGAACCGAAGTTGTAGCGCTTGATGGTACCGGCATAACCTTTACCAATCGAAACACCCTGAACGTCAATCTTCTGTCCGACTTCAAACAAAGTAACAGGCACGACATCACCTGCCTTTATTTCCGCAGCCTTGGAAGCATCCACTCTGAATTCGCGCAAAACAGTACCGGCTTCGACACCTGCTTTGGCATAATGTCCAGCGGCAGCTTTATTGACACGGGAAGGACGGCGTTTGCCGAATGCAACCTGAACAGCGGAATAACCATCTGTCTCGGTCGTCTTGACTTGCGTAACACGATTGTCAGATACGTCAACTACGGTAACAGGAATAGAATCCCCTTCATCCGTAAATATACGCATCATTCCAACCTTACGCCCGATAAGGCCTAGGCTCATTTTTATCTCCATTCCTGCCTACGATTGGGCAGGGCTGTTATCATCTAAAAACAAGAGCAAAAACAATCTCTTGCCATGCTTAAGCGGCGCATTATATCTCGCATGCGCCGTTTGCACAACCGCTTCTTGCCTTTATTGGCAATTATTGCAGTTTAATTTCCACATCAACGCCGGCAGGCAAATCCAGCTTCATCAATGCATCCACGGTCTTGTCTGTCGGATCGATAATATCCATCAGACGCTGATGCGTCCGGATTTCAAACTGGTCACGGGATGTTTTGTTGACATGCGGCGAACGCAGGATATCAAAACGCTGAATACGTGTAGGCAAAGGAACAGGTCCCTTGACAACGGCTCCGGTCCGTTTCGCGGTATCAATGATTTCCTGGGCAGATTGATCGATCAGCTTGTAGTCAAATGCCTTGAGACGAATGCGAATTTTTTGGTTTTGCATAATATTTTTCCAAAGAACGAGCTGCGAATGGGGAGATCCATTCGCAGCATTGAATTAATTTA